>CP001817.1:300000-444925 GCA_000217635.1 Buchnera aphidicola (Cinara tujafilina)
AAAGTAGAATAATCAATATCATTCATATTAATATTACGTGAACTTAAATTTTGAAATAAAGATATTATTACCATACCTACAACAAACCATAAAATAAAGTTTTTAATCATGTCACTCAAAAGATAACCTCACATTACAATATGTATTAAAAAAATAGAAATATTAAATTCTACGCCTATAAGCTATAATAAATATTTCACGAGAATTAATTCGTGATGAATTTGGTTTAAAAATTTTTATTTTAAAAAAATATCATTAATTTTCTTTATGTATTGATTAAACCCATCTCCTTGAAAAAGTTTAATAATAAAATATCCATTTTTTGAAAGTAAAATATTTGCTATCGAAATAGCAATATCACTTAAATAAAAAGATCTAGCATTATCAACAACTGAACATCCACTGATATTTGGAGACATATCAGATACAATTGCATTCCAATAATATCGTTTTGAAATAGAAATAATCTTTTTAAAAATAGATTTATTAGAAACATCACCCTGTAAAAATATTACCCTTTTTAAGGGTTTTATTGGTATAAGATCGCATGCAAGAATATGACCTGATTGTCCGATTTTTTCTTGTAAATATTCACACCATCCTCCAGGAGCAGCACCTAAATCAATTATATTCATACCTTTTTGAAAAATATTATATTTTTTATCTATTTCTTTTATTTTAAACCAAGAACGAGATCTTAATTTTTTAATATTTCTTTTTTTAATATATAAATCATGAAAATTTCTATGTAACCAGTTTCCTGAACTCTTACTTTTAGTATGACGTTTCATATTTATTTATATGTAAAGAGTTAAAAAAAATATAAATTTAAAATATTTTTAAATTTTAAAAATATTTAAAAAATATATAATTTATTTTAAAAATATTTTAAAATAAAATAAGAAATTAAAAAAAATATAAAATTTTTTAAAAAAAAATATATGTTATTTAAACATTCTAATATAATAATAATCGCGATAATTTCATTAATTAGTATTTATTAATATTTTTATAAAAAATATATTTTTTATTAAATATATTCTATTTTAATAATTAAATATTGTATTAATCCGGAAGGAGTTTTAATTTTCACTATATCGCCATTTTTTTTTCCAATAAGGCCTCTAGACATTGGTGAATAAATAGAAATTGAATTTTCCTTAAGATTAGCTTCATCATCTCCTACAATTGTATATTTAAATATATTATCTGTACAGGTCTGTAAAATAGTTACAGTTGCTCCAAAAATTACTACATTACGGAATAATATTTTTTTAACATTAATTACTTGCGCTCGCGATAATGTTGTTTCAATTCGTCTAATTTTATTTTCACAAAAACTTTGTTCTTCTCTTGCAGCATGATATTCAGCATTTTCTTTAAGATCTCCTAATTGACGCGCTTCTGCAATAGCATTAATAATACTAGGTCTTATAATATTTTTTAATTTTTTTAATTCCTTTTTCAATTTATTAAAGCCTTTTAATGTCATAGGAATATAACTAGTCACATTGGTACCTCACTATAAAAAACTATATTATTAAATTATATTATGATAATTTTAAAAAAATATATATTTTAATAAAAACTAATAAATAAACATATAAATAATGCAATTAATCTATAGTGTTTCTTAAAATTTTTTTATAAAAAACAAAAACTTTTATTTTTAACGTTTTATTTAAAAATTCATATAAAATAATTCTATGTCTTTAAAGAACAAATCTTAAAAATATAATTAAATAATAAAAAAAAGTAATTATTTTTATTTTAAAAAATATTTCTTTATATATAGAAATTATATTATAATCACAATATACTATTGTATATAATTTAATTATCTAGAAAAATAGATAATAAAAAATAAAAAAATTATTATTTTTAAATATTAATTTAAAAATGCGCTATAATTAATAAAAAATTTATCTATTTCATCACTAATTAAAAATTTATTTATATTATTAAAAAGAAAATTATCGTATGAAATACAAAAATCGAAATATTATTAAAAAAAAATTAAAATTACATAAAATATTTATTGAAGGAACAGAAAAAAATATAACAATTACCGCAATTGGAGATATTTTTATGAATATTAATTCTGTCAAAAAACAACAATTAATATATTCACCACTTATGGTATATTTTAAAAAAAATAATCATTCATGCAATAAATATTAAAACATATACAATTTCAGAATGGAATAAAACATGTACTGTGATTTAAATTAGTAATAATTACTTTGTTTACATTATAATAAAAAATATATAAAAATTTATTAACATAAAAATACATAAGTTATATGGTATCAAAATTTATATATGTATCCAATTTTTAAAAATTTACTTAGTTAAATTAGATATATTTTATATTTAAATATATATATATTTAATTTTAATAAATATATAAAAAAGCAACATGAAGAATTACATAAAATCCTAAATATATAAAATTTAAAATTAATAAATATTGAATAAAAAAACAAAAAAATCTTTTATATTTTATATATATAAAAGTATATTTATATTATTGAATAAAAATTAAATATAATGAATACTTAAAATAAAAAAGATTAATTAATATTTCATATAATTAAATATATTTAAAAAAAATTTAAATTATTTAAACTAAAATATAGAATTTTTCTAAAATAAAATATTTATCCAAATAATTTAGAATAAATATAACAATCATACAATCTTTGCAAAAAAAAATATAAAACTTAATCATAATCAATTATTATTAATATAATAATATCAATTATTATAATAAAAATTATAATAACATCTAAAAAATAAAAAATTTTGATTTTAATCGTATTTAATAAAAAAAAAATCAAAATAATAGTACGTTTTATTATATATAAAAATATATATATAAAAATAACTAATCAAAAATTCAAGATTTTATACATTATAATATTGAAAGAAATACTTATTTTATAATAACATCATTATATTTTATTTAATAAATATTTTTAATAAAAATAATTACATTGGAATGTACTATTATGTACGCAATATTAATAGACAGAAATAAGCAATATAAAATAAGATGTGGTGAAATAATTAGACTTGAAAAAAATAAAAATGGATATAGGAAAAAAATAATATTCAACACAATTATTTTATTTTCAAACAATGGAAATATCCAACTTGGACAACCTATTTTAAATAATATATTAATTGAAGGTTGTATAAAAAACCATGGAAGAAATAAAAAAATTAAAATTATTAAATTTAATCGTCGAAAACATTATAAAAAAACTCAGGGTCACAGACAACATTATACAGATATATCTATAAACAATATAATTATCAAATAAAAGAAAAAAAATATGGCACATAAAAAAGCAGGCGGATCATCCCGCAATGGAAGAGATTCAAAATCCAAAAGATTAGGAGTAAAAAAATATTCTGGAGAATTTGTATATTCAGGAAATATTATTATAAAACAAAGAGGTACAAAATTTCATCCCGGATTTAATGTAAAATGCGGAAAAGACCATACATTATTCGCAGTTACTAATGGACATATAAAATTTGAAAAAAAGGAAGAATAAAAAAAACATACGTACATGTTTTATAAAAATATTTAAAAATTAAAAATTTTATAAAAATTAATTAAGTTGTTTTAATAAATAAAATATATTTTTTAAAAATATAATTTTTTTAAGAGAAATAAATAAATGAAATTTGTTGATTCTGCAATAATTCATTTATCCGCCGGAAACGGAGGAGATGGGTGTATTAGTTTCCGAAGAGAAAAATTTATACCAAAAGGTGGTCCTGATGGAGGAGATGGAGGTAATGGTGGTAATGTATGGTTAAAAACCGATTTAAATATGAATTCTTTAACAGATTATCGAATTAAAAAAATATTTCAAGCAGGACATGGTAAAAATGGATTTGGTGCAAAAAGTTCAGGAAAAAAAGGTCACGATATTTTTATTAAAGTTCCGGTCGGAACCAGAATTTTTAATTTTCATGACAAAAAAATCATTATTGATATGATCCAAGAAAACCAAACATTTCTTATTGCACAAGGTGGACGCCATGGATTAGGTAATATTCATTTTAAATCATCTATTAATCGCACACCAAGAAAAAAAACAAAAGGAAAGATAGGAGAAAAAAGAGTCATAAAATTACAGTTATTATTAATTGCAGATATTGGTACATTAGGCGCTCCTAATGCAGGAAAATCAACTTTTGTAAGTTCAATATCAAACGCCAAAACAAAAATAGCACCTTATCAATTTACTACGCTATATCCTATATTAGGTACTGTTATTTTATCAAATAATAAAAAATTTATTATTGCCGATCTTCCAGGTATTATTCCGGGTGCTTCACATGGTATTGGTTTGGGGTTAAAATTTTTAAAACATCTATCGCGTTGTCACTTATTACTATATATAATTGATATCTCTGTTTTAAATGAATTTAATTTTATAAAAAAAATTAATATAATTTTAAAAGAAATAAAAAAATTTAATATTTCTTTATTAAAAAAAACTAAATGGTTTATTTTTAATAAAATTGATTTATTAACTAACAAGCACTTTCAATATATAAAAAATAAGATAAAAGATACATTTCAAAATAATGAAAAGTATTATTTTATTTCATCAAAAAAAAAATAGGCACTCAAAAAGTATGTAAAAAAATAAAAGAATATTTATATAAAAAACCTTTAAAATAAATATATTAAAACGACAAAAGTTAATAATATTATTTTTTATACATATTTAAAATTTATATGTTTAAACTTAATACATAACAATAATATTATTTAAGTTATTTGTTTAAAAAAATTATCCATCATTATAAAATATTTTTTTATTATAAAAAAACCCGGAGTAATTTTCCCGGGTTCTATTTTTTAAATAAAATTATAAATTATCGTTTAGAAAACTGAGGTTTTTTTCTAGCTTTTCGTAACCCAAATTTTTTACGTTCTACTTGTCGCGAATCTCGAGTTACAAAACCAGCTCCCCGTAAATTAATTCTTAATGTATTATCATATTTCATTAATACACGAGTGATACCTTGACGAATAGCTCCTGCTTGACCAGATATTCCTCCACCTTTCACAGTAATATAAAAATCAAATTTATTTAACATATTAACTAATTCTAGAGGTTGCTTAACTATCATACATGCCGTTTCTCTACTGAAATATTTTTCTAAAGAACGTTTATTAATTATAATATTTCCTGTTCCTATACGTAAGAAAATACGTGCAGACGAACATTTACGACGACCTGTTCCATAATGAATTATATCTGTTGCCATAGTGTTTTTAGAAATCCTTAATTTATTACGTTATATATCTAAAAATATTGGTTTTTGTGCAATATGAGTATGTTCATTTAATGAAAATACCTTCATTTTTTTAAACATTAAACGACCAAGAGTCCCTTTAGGTAACATACCTTTTACTGCTCTTTGTATAACACGCTCTGGATAATTTAACATCATATATTTTAAATTAAATTGTTTTAATCCTCCTACATATCCTGTATGATGATAATATTTTTTGTCAACATATTTTTTTCCAGTAACAATTATCTTTGAAGCATTAAGAACTATGATATAATCCCCGGTGTCTATATGTGGAGTATATTCTGGTTTATGTTTACCCCGTAAACGTCTTGCAATTTCTGTAGCAAATCGTCCTAAAATTTTATTAGTTCCGTCCACATAATACCAACACCTTGTAACGTTTTCAGCATTTATTGAAAAGCTTTTCATAAAAAATTACCTATAATAGAAATTAATTAATAAAATTATAAAAGAAAAATTCAAGAATATTTAAAAAATAAATTTAATAAGACTCTTAAAAAATTTTATTTTTAATATAAAATATCGTATATATTATTTAATATTAACAAAACATTTTTATAAAAAATTTTAAATTTTCTTATTAACTATTTTTGTTAAATCGTATTATTATGTAATATTATAAATATTTATAATATTTTCATTTCAAAATAAATAATCCATTACTCACTATAATGTATTAACATGAGATATACATAAATGAATAAAAAAAATATCTTAGAATTGTTACGAAACAGAATAAACTATATTGATCAAAAAATAATTGTTTTATTAAGCCAACGACAATCATTATCTATAGATATAGCGAATAAAAAAATAAGATACGGATTAAAAATCCGTGATTCCATTCGTGAAAATTTATTATTAAAAAAATTATATACAATATGCATAAAAAATAATATTAATTATCAATATATTATAAAAATATTTAATATTATAATTGATGATTCAGTAAAAATACAAAAAGAATGGACTAATGTCTTTAATCAATTAAATACTAATAAAAAAAAATTATGTTGTGCAGTCTTAGGACCACAAGGATCATACTCTAATCTTACATTTAATACCTTATTAAAACAAAAAAATTTTTTTCTTAAAGAATATGAATGTTCTACATTTTCATCTATTATGGACAATTTAAACAATAACATCTGTCAATTTGCTTTATTACCTATTAAAAATAGTATTGCCGGTATTATTCCTGAAACCTATGAAATACTACAAAAAAAAAATCTATATATTATTAAAGAAATTTATGTGAATATTAAACATAGCTTACTTGTACTAAAAGGTACTTATTTTTCTGAAATTAATAAAATATATACTCATATACAACCGTTTCAGCAATGTAAAAAATTTATAAAAAATTTTACTCATTGGAAAATAAATTACACTAATAGTTCTGCAAATGCTATGAAAAAAATCTCCTTAAAAAAAGACAATACATTAGCAGCCATTGGACATAAAATAGGAGGAAAAATTTATAAACTTCAAGAAATTGCTAAAAATCTTTCTAATAGCTCAGATAATATCACTCGATTCATATTATTATCAACAAAACTAAATAAAAATATTCAAAATCAAAAATCAAAAACTACATTTTTTGTAAAGTTTATAAAACAAAACATAAATATAAATGAAATAATAAATATTTTTAAAAAACAGAATCTTGAAGTTACAAATATTACTTGGACTTTTGATATTAAAAATAAAGATAAAAAAATATATTATTTTGATATTAATACAATAATTGATAATCAATTATTATTTCATTACTTAAAAAAAATTCAAAAAAACATCTATTGTATAAATATATTAGGATCTTATCCCATTGAAAATAATGCTATTAATATAGAATAAATTATCTAATAAGATTAGAAATTATATTATTAATTTATATATCTATTAATTTTATAATTTTCATAAAAAAATAAAAATTTTTTATTATTCTATATAAAATAATTTTATTATAAATCCTTTAAATAATAAAGAAATTATAGGAACTTATAATGTTTGAAAAATTAACAAAAAAATTAAATATATTTTTAAAAATATTACACATCAAGGTTTTTAACAAAAAAAACATCAAAAATACATTATATAAAGTACGTTGTGCATTAATTAAATCTGATGTAGCACTAACTGTCATTGATTCTTTTTTGCGACTCAATAAAAAAAAATCATTAGGCAGTGCAATAAATAAAGATTTAACACCTGGTCAAACATTAATAAAAATTATATTTAACGAATTAGTTAACATTATGGGTAAAAAAAATGAAAAATTTAATTTATTAAATAAAAATCTTACTATAGGTATGATCATCGGTTTACAGGGAACAGGAAAAACAACGAGCATTGCAAAATTATCATATTATTTAAATAAAAAAACAAAAAAAATACTAGTTACCTCAATTGACATATATAGACCGGCAGCCATTACACAATTAGAAGTGCTAATTAAAAAGACCGGAGCCCATTTTTTTCCTTCAGATAGTTTTAATAAACCAATTAATATTGTTAAATTAGCTATAAAATATGCAATAAAAAATTCTTATGATCTATTATTAATAGATACTCCGGGTACTTTACATACAGATCAATTAAAAATTAAAGAATTACAAAAAATATCTAAATATATTAATCCTACAGAAACATTGTTAGTAGTTGATTCTATGACAGGACAGGATGCTATTAATTCTATCAAAAAATTTAATAAATATTTTATTCTATCAGGATTAATTTTAACTAAATTAGATAGCGATACACGAGGAGGGATTGCTTTATCAATAAAACAATTAACTAAAAAATCAATAAAATATATCGGTACCGGCGAAAAAATCCATGATCTACAAAAATTTTATCCCGAAAGAATTGCAAAAAGAATCTTAGGAATGGACGATATATTATCAATTATTGAAAAAATAAAAATCCAAATAAATGATAAAGATTCAAAAAAATTAAAAGAAACGATAAAGAAAAAAGAAAATTTTAATTTAAATGATTTTTTAATTCAAATTAAACAAATTCAAAAAATAGAAGGGATTACCTCCTTGTTAAATCACTTTCCTTTAAATAAATTAATAAAAAAATCTTCCTTGTATAATATTGATAAAAAATCATTAATAAAAATCGAAGCTATGATTAATTCAATGACAAAAAAAGAAAAAGAAAATCCTAATATTATTAAGGGATCACGGAAAAAAAGAATTTCATTAGGTTCTGGAATAACACGACAAGAAATAAATATTTATTTAAAACAATTTGAAAATATTAAAAAAATTATGAATCAAATAACAAAAAAAAGACCTAATAAAATATTTCAACACATAAAAAACTATTTTATAAAATAAAAAAATTTTTATTATTTTATTTATATTATGCCAAATAATATTGAAAATGATATACTGAATATATTATACTACAAACTAATTAAAATTTTTGGAAAAAAAAATGATTAAAATACGATTAGCTAGACATGGAGTAAAAAAAAAACCATTTTATCAAATTATAGTAGCCGATATACGATCAGCCCGTAATGGAAAATTTATTGAACGTCTTGGTTTCTTTAATCCTTTTGCAAAAAATAATGATCAAAAAATTAAATTAGTTATAAAACGAATAAAATATTGGATCAAAAACGGAGCCAAAAAATCAAATCGAATAAATAATTTACTTAAACAATATAAACGAAAAACTATATCATAAGTATATGAAAAATAAAAAAATAACAGTAGGTAGAATTGATAATCCATATGGTATTTTCGGATGGGTTCATATGATATCATTTACCGAAAAAAAAAAAAATATATTTAATTATTTTTCCATGAAATTAAATCCGTCAAACCGTGAATACCAAAAAAAAGATTTACTAAATTGGAAAAAACATGTAAAAAATTATATTATTCGCTTTAAAAATATTCATACTCGAACAGATGCTTATAATATTTCTAAACAAGATATCATTATTCAATCTAAACAATTACCAAATTTAAAAAAAAATGAATACTATTGGAATGATATTTTATCATGCAATATATATAATATTCATTCTCAATGCTTAGGAACTGTTGTTAAAATTTTTGATAATATCTATTATGATGTTTTAGTTATCAATAGAAAAAATAGTCAAAATAATATTTTATATATACCGTTTATAATCCCGGATATTATTAAAAAAATAGATCTTATAAAAAAAATAATTATTATAAAATGGATTACATAAATACTTTGATTATAAAGAAAAAAATATGATAGAATTCAGTGTTATTACAATTTTTCCGAGAATGTTTGATGCCATTTTAAATTACGGAATAACAAAACGTGCTATACAAAAAAAATGCATTAAAATAAATTTATGGAATCCCCGTAATTTTAGTGATTATAATAATAAAAAAATAGATCATAAAATATATGGTGGTGGACCAGGAATGTTAATGATGTTTTTACCTTTATTTAAAACATTAAAAAATAAAAAAAAATCAAAAACATCTAATTTAGTTATATATTTAACTCCGCAAGGAAAAAAATTAAATCAAAGTTCCGTAAAATATTTTAATAATCAAAAACACTTAATTTTTATTTGCGGACGTTATGAAGGAATTGATGAACGATTTATATACGCTCATGTAGACGAAGAATGGTCAGTCGGAGATTATGTTTTAACAGGTGGAGAACTACCTGCCATGATTTTTATAGATTCTATTACTAGAACATTACCAGGTGTTTTAAATTCACCGAATTCTTTCATAGATGAATCATTTTATTCTGGATTATTAGATTGTTCTCATTATACAAAACCAAGAAAAATTAATAATTTATCTGTACCATCTGTTTTATTATCTGGGCATCATCAAAATATAAAAAAATGGAGATTAAAAAATGCATTAGAAAATACTAGGTTAAAAAAACCTAAACTAATAATAAAAAAAATAAACAAAAAAAATAATAATTTTTTATATATATAAAAAATTTATATATGATATAGGATATTATATTAAAATGAATAGAATCATTAAAAGTATTGAATCTGAATATATAAAAAAAAATATTACCTCCTTTTATACTGGTGATTCAATCCAAGTCAAAATATGGGTAATTGAAGGTAAAAAAAAAAGATTACAAACTTTTGAAGGTATAGTTATTGCAAAAAGAAATAGATTTTTAAACTCGTCTTTTACTGTTCGAAAAATATCAAATAACGAAGGAGTTGAAAGAGTATTCAAGATACATTCTCCTAATATACATGAAATTAATATTATAAAAAAAGGAATAGTCCGAAGAGCAAAATTATACTATCTACGAGATCGTATAGGAAAATCTGCTCGAATTAAAGAACGTTTATATTAAAAAAACTAATAAACTATCTTTATATAAAATTTTCTATAATAAAAATTTATAAATTATGCAGTCAGAACATAAATAATTTGACTGCACAATATAAAAAATTATGATGTCACAGTCCCGCCTACCGTTAAAGAATCAACTTTAACTGTTGGTTGTCCTACACATACAGGAATATTTTGTCCTTCTTTACCGCAAAAACCTATTCCATCATCCATTTTTAAATTATTTCCAACCATAGAAATTAAATTCATAGTTTTTATACCTGAACCAATTAACGTCACTCCTTTAATAGGATATTTAATTTTTCCATTTTGAATAATATATGCTTCTGCAGCAGAAAAAACAAAATTTCCTGATGTAATATCCACTTGACCCCCGCTAAAATTTACTGCATAAATTCCATTGTTAACACTTTCTATAATATCTTCATGTTTCATTTTTCTCGGCATCAAATAAGTATTTGTCATTCGAGGCATAGGTAAATGAGCGTAAGATTGACGTCGACCGTTTCCTGTATATCTTGTATTCATTAAATTTGCATTTATTTTATCCTGTAAAAAAGATTTTAAAATTCCATTTTCTATTAAAATATTTTTTTGACTTGGAACACCTTCATCATCAATATTTATTGATCCTCTTAAATTTTTTAATGTGCCATTATCAACAATAGTACATAGTTCCGATGCAACCTTTTGACCTTTTTTTTTAGTAAAAAGTGAAGTTTTTTTCCTAATAAAATCACCTTCTAAACCATGACCTACCGCTTCATGAAATAATACTCCAGGCCATCCAGAACCTAAAACAACAGAAAACAAACCAGCCGGTGCTGGTTTTGAAAAAAGCGCTACCAAAGCTATCCGAACCGCTTCTTTTGTCCAATATTCTATTCTTAAATCTCCACTAAAATGTTTTTCAAAAAAATAACTGAATTCAAATCGACCACCACCCCCGCTATAACCTTTCTCTCGTTGACCATTAGATTCTACTACAACAGAAATGGATATATAAATTAATGGACGAATATCCGCTGATAAATGTGAACAGTCAGTTGATGCAACTAAAATATTTTCATGTTCACAATTTAATACTGCGTTAACATTAACTACTCGAGGGTCTTGTTTTCTTGCTATATTATCAATCATATGTAATAAATTAATTTTTTTATCTATAGAAACTTTTTCTATAGGATCAACTGATGAGTAATATGAAATGTTATCAGAAAAATATGCTTTTTTTAGAACAGTTTTAGGAAATATTGGTAACATATCACATACTATATTAGAAACTTTTTGAATATTATTCAAATTAATACAATTAGAATAAGAAAATGCCGTAGAACTATGATTAATTGTACGAATACCAAATCCTTCATCTATACATAATGTACCTTTTTTAATTATTTTATTTTCTAAAATCCATGATTCACTTTTTTTTAATTGAAAATAAATATCACCAAAATCTATTTTTTTAGATAAAATTTTATCTAAAGTAATCACAATATCTTTTTCATAAATATTATTCGGATATAATAAAATATTACTTACTAATTTCAACATAGATTGATCTCTTAAAAATAATTACTTTATTTTTTAAATGACTATATTATAGATAATATTATTGAAATAAAAATAAATACTTTTATAATATTAATTATAATTATTTAAATTCGTTAACTTTTTAATAATTAGCAATATATATAAAAAATATATAAATATATAAATAACTACACATTTTTTAAATCTGATGTTAGCATATAAAAAAATAATCATTATAATTATATTAATTAATATTAATAAAATAATACCTTATATATAATATATATATTGATAACTAATTTGTGGTATACAACATTATTTTTTTTAATTTTCATAAAAAAATTAATTAACAACCCTGTATATATATAACATTAAATTATATTTTAAAAAAATCATCAGGAAAAAAAATGAAAAAAAGAAATAAAATTCTATTATTAAACGGACCTAATTTAAATCTACTAGGTACACGTGAAACAAAGATATATGGTAATATTACTTTATCGAAATTAATAGATAATCTAATAAAAATAGCACAAAAAAAAAATATAGATCTTGATCATTTTCAATCTAATGCGGAACATAAATTAATTGATAAAATTCATCAAAGTAAACAAATGAATATAAAGTATATTTTAATTAATCCAGGTGCATTTGCTCATACCAGTATTGCATTACGCGATGCATTTTTAGCAGTGAATATCCCATTCTTTGAAATACATATCTCTAATATTTTTTCACGTGAAAAATTTCGTGCACATTCTTGGATTTCAGATATTTCTACAGGTATTATTTCAGGTTTTGGATTAAACGGATATTTATGGGCATTAAAAACAGTTATTCAACTATTAAAATAAAAAATTAGCTCTAATAAAATTTTAAAAAATATAAAAATATAATTTACTAAATTTTTTTATAATCAAAATATTTTTTACATTATTTTATAATACAATATCTTTGTAAATATTTTTAAAATTTTAGAGGTATTTATATTAATCAACATCTAAAATTAATTAATCATATATACTAAAAATTTTTCCATAACACATAAAATATTTTCAAAAATAAATATCTAAAATGATTGTATCATATTTAAAATAATAACTAATTATTTTTAAAAATTATATTTTATTATAATATTATTCATTTTATTTTATATAACTTTGTATAATTTAATTATACCGTTATTTAATAAAAATTATTGATTTATTAATCTTCTCTTAAAATTTTTTTTAATTATAAAAATTTTATATTTTTATCATGTTTAATATTAAAAATTAAAAATTTATTTAAAATACTATCAAAAATTATTAATTATTATAAAAAAATCATTTAAAAATTTATAAGAATATTTATAAAACATTAAATAAATCCAAAATTATATAAATGATTTAAAAATATAACTAAATCATTAGGAGGAGAAACCTCCCAGGTCTGAAAAATATTATTCGACGGATTTTGAAAACATAATCGACTTGCATGCAACGCAGGTCTTGAGAAATATTTAATAATATTAGATAACTGAATTGAATATCCATTAATATTCGATTGTATTCCATTAGAATATAATTTATCACCTACAATCGGATGTAATATTGATGATAAATGTACTCTAATTTGATGAGTTCTACCGGTTTTTAATCTAATTCTTAAATGAGTATGATGACGAAAAATAGCAATAACTTTATAATATGTCATAGAATTTTTACCGCCACTACCAGTCATCATTTTTGTTCGACAATGTTTATGTCTTTTAATAGGTAAATCAATTACTCCATCATGTTTTATTTGACCAATTACAATTACATCATAATCTTTTACTACTTTTCTAAGTCGTAATAAATTAGTTAAATAATCATATGCAAATAAAGTTTTTGCTATGATAAGTAAACCGGTAGTATAACGATCTAATCTATGAACAATACCAGCTCTTGGTAATATTTTATTTTTTTCATAATGATATAAAATTCCATTCAATAATGTGCCAGATATATGTCCAGGACCAGGATGAATCACAAGATTTTCCTGCTTATTAATAATAAGAAAAAGAGGGTCTTCATAAATTATATTTAAATAAATATTTTCTTTTTTAAATTTTATAAATTCCATATCTAATGAAAAAAAAACAAAAATAAGATCATTATGATATATTTTTTTTTTAGGAATCAATGTAACAACATAATTTACAATCACTTTTCCATATAAAATTAATTTTTTTATATATGAACGAGAATATTTTTTCATTAATACTACTAAAATACAATCTAACCGAGAAAATTTTTTTTTTAAATTAGATACTAAAAAAGTCAATTGATTTGTGTTATTCATATGTATTCATTTTTATTAAAATTTAATATTTACAGAAAAAAACAATATTTCTATTATAGTAAATTAATAAAAGAAAAAAATAATTTTATATAAAAAATATACATTATAAAACCGATATTTAATAAAACTCTGTTTATATATATCTATATAAACAATAATTTTACTATGCTATATATTAATTAAGGTTTACATAGTTATGATAATTAATAAAATACGACTGATGTTTTTAGATTTTTTTCAAAAAAAAAATCATATACTAATTAAAGGAAGTTCACTAATACCAGAAAACGATAGCACATTACTATTTACTAATGCAGGTATGAATCAATTTAAAGATATATTTTTAGGTACAGTAATTCCTAAAAAAAAATCATTAATTAGTTCTCAATACTGTATTCGTACCGGAGGAAAGCATAATGATTTTAAAAAAGTCGGATATACAAATTATCATCACACATTGTTTGAAATGCTTGGAAATTTTAGTTTTGGAGAATATTTTAAAAAAGAAGCTATTTCATACGCATGGGAATTTTTAACTTCTAAAGAGTGGATGAATATTCCAAAAGAAAAATTATGGGTTACATATTATTATAAAGATCAAGAAACCTTTTACATCTGGTCTAAAATTATTAATAATAATCATATTATCCCTATTCATGATAAAAATAATATTAAATATCATTCTGATAATTTTTGGAAAATGGGAAAAATCGGATTATGCGGACCTTGTACAGAAATTTTTTACGATCAAGGTAATAACATTATAGGCAATTTACCCGGATCTACTAAAAAAATCGGAGAACGTTATATTGAAATTTGGAATATTGTATTTATGCAATTTAACCAAATTAAACCAAATCAATTAATAAAAATTCCAGTTCCATCAGTAGATACAGGAATGGGATTAGAACGTCTTACAGCAATATTAGAAAATTCCCAATCTAGCTATAATATCTATAGTTTTAGAAAATTAATAAATAAAATCAAAAAAAAATTATTAATTCACGACTCAGAATTTAATAAAATTTCTCTGCGTATTATTGCTGACCATTTAAGAACTGCTTCCTGTTTAATTTCTGAAAATATTTTTCCAGGAAACGAGGGTAGAAATTATATTTTAAGAAAAATTATACGTAGAGCATTAAGTCATGGTTATCTATTAGGTATCCGAATTCCATTTTTATACAAATTATCAAAAATTATTAATAATATTTATGCCGGAATATCTAATTTTTTTAAAATTTTTAATAATATTGATAAAATCCAAAACACTTTATATACAGAAGAAAAACAATTTTATTTAATACTTAAAAAAAGTATGGACATACTATTAAGAGAAATAAAAAATACAAAAAATAAAAAAATAAGTTCTAAAAAAATATTCTACTTATATGATACATATGGATTACCTATAGAGATTTCTCAAGATATTTGTAAAAAAAATAATATTTTTATAAATTCTATTACATTAAAAAATATAATTAAAGAAAATAAAGAGAAACAAAATAAAAAAAAAATAAAAAAAGATCAATTAATCTATACTAATCTTATGTGTATTTCTAAAAAATCAATTTTTTATGGATATGACAGACACAAAACATACTCAAAAATTATTCAGATCATTAATAAAAATCAATCCATTAAATTAATAAAAAAAGAACAAGAATGTATAATTATATTAGATATAACACCATTTTATAGCGAATCAGGAGGACAGATAGGTGACTCAGGAATAATTAATAAAAAAACAGCATGTTTTATTGTTAAAAATACAAAAAAATATGGAAGTTATATCGGACACATCGGCACCGTACAATACGGAACATTTTGTATTAATGATAATGTAATATCAGAAATTGATAGAAAAAAAAGATATGCAATTCAATCAAACCATACCGCAACACATTTATTACATTCCGCATTAAATAAAATATTAGGAAAAAATATTCAACAAAGGGGCTCTCTAATTAATGAACAACAATTACGATTTGACTTTTCATATATTGGTGAAATTAATAAAAAAGAAATAAACTTAATTGAACAATTAATAAACAAAAAAATTCAAGAAAACTTACCTATTACCCCTATAATTACATCAATAAAAAAAGCAAAAAAATATCATGCTATCGCGCAATTTACTAAAAAATATAAAAATACTATACGAATGATTCAAATTGATAATTTTTCCTTAGAGTTATGCGGAGGAACCCATCATTTTTTTACTGGTAATATTGGATACTTTAAAATTTTAAATATTAACAATACCGGACATGATATTAAACGTATCATAGCTGTTACCGGACATAAAGCTGTTCTTTATATACAAAAAAAAGAAAAAAAAGAAAAAAAAATACAAGATATTGTAAATATTGATTATAACAACCTATACAAAAAAATAAAAAAAATTATTAATGACTTTAATAAAATTAAACAAGAAAATAAAATTTTACAAAACAATGAAATAATGAATATTTCTAAAAAAATAATTTCTAACGCCTATTTACTAAAAGAAATCTATCTTATCACATATTCTGTATCGTATCGATATAAAAATATATTACAGAAACTTTCAAAAATTATAAATAAAAAACTAAAATCAGTTATTATTATATTAATTAACAATTATAATTCAAGCATTATTTTTAATATTAGTGTGACACAAAACATAGCAAATAAATTAAGCGCATTAAAAATAATGGAAAATATTTTTCTAGAAAATCAAGGAATAGGAGGGGGGAATAAAAATATTGCAAAAGGCAAATTAACAAATACAAAAAACATAGTAAAAAATTTAGAAAAAATAAAATTATGGATTATTAAAACATTATCTAAAAAATAATTTTATATCAATAAAATATATTATAATTAATATCATCACAATAATAATTAATATTTTTTCCAAAATACTATTCGATTTATGTTAAATTTAAATAATATAAAAATATAAGAATTATTTTTTTGTAAAAAGGGAATAAAAAATGCTTATTTTAACTCGTCGAATTGGCGAAACATTAATTATCGGCGATGAAATAACTGTAACAGTTTTAGGAATAAAAGGAAATCAGGTTCGTATTGGGATTAATGCACCAAAAAAAATTTCTGTTCATCGTGAAGAAATTTATAAACGTATTCAGACCGAAAAAAATAAAATATCTATATAAAAATATTACTATAAAAAATTACTGCATTTAATTACATTAAAAATGCAGTAAGAAAAATAAATATTATAAAAAAATAATATGATAAATATTTATAAAAAATCAATATAACTTTAATTCAATAGTAATTGAATTATTTTTTTTTAAAAAATATAAAAAAATATTTGACTTATATACTAAACAAAGTAATATAGTGTACAAGAAAAAAAGGAAAAAAATAGAATTATAAAAAAATATATACAAATTATAAAATTTTAGGTGAGATGGCCGAGCGGCTTAAGGCGCTCCCCTGCTAAGGAAGTATGCACTAAAATGCATCGAGGGTTCGAATCCCTCTCTCACCGATTTTATAAAGAATTATAAAATTATTTTTTATTACTAATATAATAGTTTTTAAATGTTTTGAAAAGCATCCGTAGCTCAGTCGGATAGAGCACTCGGCTACGAACCGAGAGGTCGTAGGTTCAACTCCTTCCGGATGCAAAAACTTTACTGAATATATATTAAAAAAAATTAAAAAAAACAAATAAAAATATTTAAATAAAACAGTATAGATAAATTAATCTGAAGAAAAAGTAAAGATTATGAAAAATAAAAAATTAAATAATACAATGTTTTTTCCAAGAATATATTGTAAAAATATTTTAGAAGCTAAAAAAATCATTATTTTAGATAAAAAAAAAAAATATCTTATAAAAGTTTTAAGAATAAAAATTGGAGATATAATAATTATATTTAATAATACTAATTATATTTATTATGCAAAAATTTTAAATATTCAAACAAAAAAAATAATTGTAAATATAATAAAAAAACAAGAGGAAAATAACGAATCACCCATCAAAATACATCTTATACAAATAATTTCTAAAAAAACAAAAATGAATTTTACTATAGAAAAATCTGTAGAGTTAGGAGTAAGCAGTATTACACCAATTATTTCTTCTTATTCTAAAAAAAATTATTTATATAAAAATATAGAAAAGAAAATAAATTACTGGAATAACATTATTATTGCAGCCTGTTCGCAATCACAAAGAAATATTATCCCTATCTTATGTCAGCCAAAAAAACTAAACGAATGGAATAAAACTGTTCCTCATTCCGAAATAAAAATTTATTTTCATAAACATACGCATAATAAAATTAATATCATCCAAAATAGAAATATAAAAGATATATACTTAATAATCGGATCAGAAAAAGGATTTTCAAAAAATGAAATGGAATATATGGATAAAAAGAACTTTTTACCTGTATCACTAGGACCTAGAGTATTACGAACTGAAACAGCAGCTATTGCAGCTATTACAAGTATACAAATATTATTTGGAGACATGTTATAAAGTTAATATAGGTGTTTTATTCAAAAAAATAACAATATTACTCAATAATATCTTTTAAAATATGATTTAAAGAACATATTTTTTTATCTATTATACGTAAATTATTTAAATTATTTTTTTTCTCTATTATTAATTCATTACAAATATTTAAAGCTGTAATAAAAATTAGATTTTCTATATTAGAAACCCCTGTCGTTTCTTTTAACTCCTGTAAGCGATTATTTAAATTATTAGCGGCGGATAATAATTCAGAAGAATATTTTTTTGGACAGTTGACTTTTATAACGCGACCAAATATTTCTACATCTATTATTTTTATTGACATATTCATTCCTTATCAATATTTTTTACCTAAATTTAAAATATTTTTTAAATATACTACTACTTATATAATTTTTCTTACTCCATTTATATCGCTAATTAAAAGAATATTAGCTTTACGTATAGCAAATATACCAACACATACAACACCAGGTATATTATTAACATATTTTTCTAAAGAAACTGGTTGATTTATTGTTAAATTATATACATCGATAATACAATTGCCGTTATCGGTAATAAAATGATTTCGATATTTTGATATTCCTCCTATTTTTTTTATTTCGTTAATAACAAATTTTAAAGCCATAGGGATTACTTCAATAGGTAATGGAAAAGAAACACCCAACGTTTTAACAAATTTTGACTCATCAATAATACATAAAAATTTTTTTGAAGCTGTAGAAATAATTTTTTCGCGAGTTAAAGCTCCTCCGCCACCTTTAATCATTTCCATATGAAAATTAACTTCATCTGCACTATCTATATAAATATCAATACACGAATTAAGATCATTTAGTTCAATAATTGGTATATTTAATTCACGTAAATAATTATATGATATTGTAGAGCTAGCTACAGCCCCTATAATAAAAGAACGGATCGATGATAACTCTTTGATAAAATACTTCATTGTAGATCCGGAACCAATACCAATAACTGAATTTTTTGAAATATATTCTATAGCAGATAAGGCGACTTTTTTTTTAAAATATCTAACATTCATACTCCTAAATATTTTTATTTTTAATAATAATTAATATCCAAAAAAATAATAAAAAATATTTTAAAAAATTATTTTATAATTTTTATTTTTATATTGATTTTATTAATAAACAATATTATTTTACATGTAATATAAGTAATTATATCAAATATAAACTGTATATATCAATATAAAAAATATTTTTAAAATCTTTAGGAAAAATAATTCCAAAATAAAGAGAAGGGAAATTAAAAAAATAATTAGAATCTGGGGTACCTGGATTCGAACCAGGGATGTCGGTATCAAAAACCGATGCCTTAACCTCTTGGCTATACCCCAAAAAATATATTATTATATATATAGTGATATTTATATATCTCAATAATTTTATTATGCGGAAAGCGAGATTTGAACTCGCAAGCCTTGCGGCGCCAGAACCTAAATCTGGTGCGTCTACCATTTTCGCCACTTCCGCACGATTAATATATTTAATATAAATATCAATATCAATATACATATACATATGGTATAAACATATAAATATTTATTTGGCTACGACGAGAATTGAACCCGTGACCTCAGCGTTATGAGTGCTGCGCTCTAACCTACTGAGCTACGTAGCCGATATATTTATATATCCTTTATATTATAATATTACATGAATTTTATTAATTTACAACAAGAATTTATAGAAATAATTAAATATATAATAAAAATATTATTTTTATAAAAACAATATATTAGTAAAATTAATTATAAAATACCTAATTTTAATAATACACTTATTAATATAATAAAAATTATTATTTATTAATAAAAATATAATTTTATAGAAAAATAGGACATTGTATGTCAATAAATATTCCAAAGGGTTTTATTAAAAAAAATATTATATCAATTTTTTTAAAATACCCAAACCAAAAAATATGCACACGATTTCCTCCTGAACCTAATGGTTATTTACATATCGGACATGCTAAAGCAATTATATTAAATTTTGGTATTGCACAAGAATATAAAGGCAATTGTTACCTACGGTTAGATGATACTAATCCAAGTAATGAAAAAATAAAATATGTTAAATCAATTAAAAAAGATATTAAATGGTTAGGATTTAAATGGAATTCAAATGTTAAATATTCATCCGATTATTTTCAAATATTATATCAATATGCTATTAAATTAATTAAAAAAAATCTCGCTTATGTAGAACAATTAAATCAAAAACAAATAAAAGAATATCGCGGATCTTTAATTGTTCCCGGAAGAAATAGTCCTTTTCGAAATCAGACAATAGAAGAAAATTTATTTTTATTTAAAAAAATGAAATTAGGTATTTTTCAACCAGGCTCAATGTGTTTAAGGGCGAAAATAAATATGGCTTCTGCAAATATCGTTATGAGAGATCCTGTTCTTTATCGTATAATTTTTAAAAAACATCATCAAACTAACTATGACTGGGTCATTTATCCTATGTATGACTTTACACATTGTATTGCAGACGCACTGGAAGGAATAACTCACTCATTTTGTACTTTAGAATTTCAAGATAATAGACAATTATATAAATGGATTTTAAAAAAACTAGATTTTACTACAAAAATACCAAAACAATATGAATTTTCAAAATTAAATTTAGAATATACAATATTATCTAAAAGAAAATTACAAAAATTAATTACCTCTAAACTTGTACATGGATGGGATGATCCTCGATTATATACATTGTCCGGTTTAAGAAATCGCGGATATACTCCTAACTCTATAAAAATATTTTGTAAAAAAATCGGATTTACTAAACAACAGAATACAATAGAATTGTCTTTATTAGAATCTTGCATTAAAAAAGATTTAGATCAAATATCACCTAGACGTATGGCTATACTTAATCCAATAAAAATAATCATCACTAATTTTCCTGACAATCATATAGAATATATACAAGCCCCAAATCATCCAAAAAATTTTAATATGGGTATTCGGAATATTATTTTTTCTAATGAATTATTCATTGAAAAAAACGATTTTTCTACACATAATTTTGAAAAATATCAAGGATTAGAATTAGGAAAAAAAGTAAAATTACGCTATTCTTATGTTATAAAAGCATATCAAATAGTTACCGATAAACATAATAATGTAAAACATATTTTATGTAAATATTATCCAAATACTTTAGGAAAAAATATAAAAAAACAAAAAATTAACGGAATAATTCATTGGTTATCTATAAAAAATATAATTCCCGTTACTTTTAATTTATTTGATCACTTATTTTTATCCAAATATCCGGAAAAAAACAAAAATCCTTTAAAAGAATTTAATGTTAAATCATATATAAAAAAAAATGGTTTTGTAGAACAACAAGTGGAATCAGAAAAAATAAAACACGCATATCAATTTGAAAGAATTGGATACTTTTTCCGTAATAAACAAAATATATATGCTAAAAAAGAAATAATATTTAACCAAATTGTATCTTTAAAAAATAAATATAAAAAAAATAATTAAAAAATTCAGAATCTTTCTTTTTAAAGTAAATATTTTATTAATTGATATTTATTTTATAATATATTATTATCATATATAATTATTTATATCATAAATATTTTTTGAATATTACATTAATAATGAAATAAAAAAAATTTTTTAATAAATTATTAAAATTATAAAAAGGAATGATATGTCAAAAATAAAAAAAATAACAGCTAGAGAAATATTAGATTCCAGGGGTTTTCCAACTATTGAAACAGAAGTACATTTATACAGCGGGCATTCAGGATGTGCCGCATCACCTTCTGGGGCATCAACAGGATCTAAAGAAGCATTAGAATTGCGTGATAATAATAAAAATCGATATTTTGGAAAAGGAGTTCAAAAAGCAATTTCTTATGTTAATAATAATATCTCTACTTTACTAATTGAAAATATCGATTCAGAATATCAGAAAAAAATCGATGAACTTATGATAGAATCAGATGGAACTAATAATAAATCAAAATTTGGAGCCAATGCTATATTATCGGTCTCATTAGCGGTAGCAAAAGCCACTGCATCTGAACAAAATATTCCATTTTATACCTATATTCAAAATATTAATAAAAATACAGAAAAAATAACAATGCCATTACCTATGATCAATATTATAAACGGCGGAGTACATGCAAATAATAACATTGATATACAAGAATTTATGATTCAACCAATAGGTGCATACAATATAAAAGAAGCGATACGTATGGGGTCTGAAATTTTTCATATTTTAGGTAATCTATTAAAAGAAAAAGGTTTTTCTACTTGTGTAGGAGACGAAGGAGGATACGCTCCAAACTTAAAATCTAATGAAGATGCATTATCTATGATTTGCTTAGCTGTAGAAAAATCTAATTATCATTTAGGTACGGATATTACTATTGCAATTGATTGTGCTGCATCCGAATTATATAATCCAAAAACAAAAAAATATCATTTATTTCATGAAAATAAAAAATTTGATTCAGCAGAATTTACAAATTATTTAGAAAGATTATGTAAAAAATATCCGATCGTATCTATAGAAGATGGTCAAGATGAAAATGATTGGAATGGATTTTTATACCAAACTAATTGTTTAGGAAATTTTATTCAATTAGTCGGAGATGATTTATTTGTAACAAATACAAAATTACTAAAATTAGGAATTGAAAAAAAAATTGCTAACGCGATATTAATTAAATTAAATCAAATTGGTACATTGACAGAAACGTTATCAGCTATAAATATCGCTAAAAAAAATAAGTATACAACAATTATATCACATCGATCAGGAGAAACCGAAGATACTAGTATTTCTGATTTAGCTATTGGAACTTCTTCTAATCAAATAAAAACCGGTTCAATGTGTCGATCCGATCGTACCGCAAAATATAATCAATTAATTAGAATAGAAGAGGATCTGGAACATCAAAATACTCCTTTCTATCAATACCCAGAATTATCATTCTTCTTAAAAAACAAAAAATAATGAATAGGGGTTTTATAAACAAACCCCAAACTTTTATAATATTGAAAAATTATTTAATTTTTTTAAATTAAAAATATTTTTATTATTGAATAATATTAAATAATATTTAAAAAATTAAAATAAAACCGCCTTTTATATACAAAATAAATAAAATAATAAACATATATTTTTTCTTTAAAAAATTAAATATACTATTGTTCTATTAGAAAAAATAAAATTTTTAAGAAGCCTATATAATAAAAAATCGATAATTAAAATATATGAGACGTATATGAATAAAAAAAAAATAATATTAATAGATGGTCATTTTTGTATGTATAAAATATATTTTGCATACCCACCTTTACATAATAATATTGGTGAAACTACAACAATTTTATATGGCATGATTAAATTAATTAATTCAATAATAATAAAATTTCAACCAGATAATATAATCATTATTTTTGATACACATACAAAAACATTTCGACATCAGTTATATAAAAAATATAAAGATAATCGACTATCTATTCCAAAAAAACTATTAAATCAAGTTAATCCATTAAAAAAAATTATTAAATTTATGGGTATCCCTATAATTTATATTAATAATTTTGAAGCTGATGATATCATTGGAACACTAAGTAATATATTTCAAAAAAAAAATTTTCATAATATAATTTATAGTGCTGATAAAGATATGGTTCAATTAATTAATAAAAATATTTTTGTAAACCCCGGAAATATTAAAAAACTTCTAAAAAAAAAAGATATATATAAAATTTATGGAGTATACCCAAAATCAATAGCAGATTTTCTTAGTTTAGTAGGAGATCCATCTGATAATATTCCTGGAGTAATTGGTATAGGTAAAAAAACAGCAGCAATATTACTAAAAAATTTTAATTCAATTAATAAAATCTATAATAATATAAAAAAAATAAAAAATTTACCTATCCGTGGAATTAAAAGAAAAATAGAATATTTAAAAATTGGTAAAAAAAACGCGTTTTTATCATATAATTTAACAAAAATAAAAACAAACATTGATTTAAAATGTGATATTTCAACATTAAAATTAAATAAACCCAACACCAATATGTTAATTAAAGAATTTAAATATTACAAATTAACTCAATACTTAAATGAAATTCATAATAAAAAATTTCCAATTATAAATTTATATAAAAAATTAAAAATTTCTAAAAAAAGATATGAATTCATGTATAAAATAATTGATAATATAAAAAAACTAAAAAATTATGTATCATTTAAAAAAAAAATATTTGTAATATCCTTACATTTAAAAAATATAGATTTTAATAATATGTCAATATGCGGATTAGTATTTTCAACTGAAAATAACAAACACTGGTATTGTTTAAACACCCCTAAACCTGCTAAAAAATCATCTTCTATTCTTAATATTCAAAGTATTTTACATATCTTAAAACCAATATTAGAAAGCAATAAATATTTAAAAATTGGAAAAAATATAAAATTTATTTTTCATATTTTAAAAAAATATAATATTACACTTCGAGGGATTATTTTTGATGTATTAATATTATATTATTTATTTAATCCCATATATACATTTTACATAGAGTTAAAAAACTTAATTCAAAAATATGAAAATAAGAATGAATATTCTAATCTAGATAAAATTATTAAAAATGCCAATCTATCTTACAAAATATTTATAAAAAGCAAAATTTATTTTAAAAAAGAAAAGAAACAAAAAATATTATTTGAATCAATTGATATACCCTTAATTAGTATACTAGCATCAATGGAAAACAACGGAATTCTTATAAAGAAAAAAATATTAAAAAACAAAAAAAAAATAAATAATACAATTCATCAATTAAAAATTAATATATATAAAATAGTTGGTGAAAAATTTAATATTAATTCCACTAATACAATAAAAAATATTTTATTTAATAAATATAAATTACCTATAATCAAAAAACAAAAAACGGAAAAATATTCTACAGACGAACAAGTACTCAAGATTTTATCTTCTCTTCATCCGTTACCGAAAATTCTTTTACAATACCGAACTTTATATAAAATTCAAACAACTTATATAAATCAATTACCCAAAATGATTAATAAAATCACAGGACGTATACATACTACATATAATCAGGATTTAACATCTACCGGACGACTTTCTTCTAGTAAACCAAACTTACAAAACATTCCTATAAGAACAAAGATCGGAAAAAAGATCAGAACAGCTTTTATTACAAAAAATAATTGGATTCTATTAACTGCAGATTATTCACAAATTGAATTACGAATTTTAGCTTATTATTCGCAAGATACAAAATTAATTACTGAATTATGTCAAAATAATGATTTACATTATGCTACTGCATCTAATATTTTTAAAATTAACGATATTACTAAAATTGATAAAAAACATCGAAATATAGGTAAAATAGTAAATTTTTCTATTATTTATGGTATTAGTTCATTTGGTTTATCTAAACAATTAAATATTAGTATATTGAAAGCAAAAAAATATATAAAAAGATATTTTTATAAATATATTGAGGTAAAAAAATATATTGATACAATACATAAAAAAACAGAAAAAAAAGGTTATATAAAAACATTATTTTCAAGAAAAATATATGTTCCAAATATTAATTCAAAAAATAAAAAAATTAAAAATTCTGCAAAACGATTTTGTCTGAATGCACTTATACAGAGTACATCTGCAGATATTATTAAAAAATCTATGATTGATATTTATTTAAAAATACAAGATAAATATCCCAACGATGCAAAATTAATTATGCAAATACATGATGAATTAATTTTTGAAATTCGAAAAGAAAAAAACAAAAAATTATATTTGATATTAAAAATTTAATGGAAAATTGCGTTAATTTAAAAATTCCTTTACATGTTTCTATAAAAACAGGAAAAAATTGGGGGAACGTAAAATAAAATTTATAATTTTTTATTAATTTTTTTCCACCATAAAGAAATTTTTTTTGTATTTGTAATATACCTACTTTTTTTAGAGATGAACATATAATAATATCTGAGAATATTCTTAATTTTTTAATTTTTATCTGTATATTTATATTTTTTATTATTATACTCTCTTGAATTTTATCAGATTTAGTTAATATTATCATTAAAAATAATGATCTTTTTATTATATATTTTAAAATATATATATCTAGTACTTTTAAAGGAAATCGAATATCAGAAAGTAATAAAACACCTTTTAAGCATGATCTATTTTGAATATAATAAAGAAGATTATCTTTTATCAAACTATTATATTTATAACTAATTTTTGAATAACCATACCCAGGAAGATCAACAATTCTAAAATTAGGAATTACTTCAAAAAAATTTATTAATCTTGTACGCCCTGGAGTCTTACTAATATATGCTAATTTTTTTTGATTAGTTAATGCATTAATTATACTTGATTTACCAACGTTTGAATATCCTAATAAAGCAATTTCCGACCCAATACAATCAATCCATTCATTCGGGTATAAACTACTTTTTAAAAAAAAAGTTTTATGATACAGTAATTTTTTCAAAATTTTTTCTTCTTATTGTTATAATTTTTTTCAATCAAGATAATTAAAAAAATGTGATATTTTTTATTAATTATTTTATAATATTTATTGTATTATATTTAAAATAATTTTAAAAAAAATAATTAAAATATTTACACATCATATCATATTAGGTTAGTTGAATAAAAATAAAAATCATTACTATACTATATTTGGATTCTCTATGAAAAAAATGTTACGAAATATTGCTATTATAGCTCATGTAGATCATGGAAAAACAACATTGCTAGATCAATTATTACAAAAATCCGGAACTTTTAAAAAACACGAAGAAAAAATAGATAGAATTATGGACTCCCATGAATTAGAAAAAGAAAGAGGAATCACAATTTCAGCTAAAAATACATCAATCGAATGGAATTCTTATCATATAAATATTATAGATACACCTGGACATGCAGATTTTGGCGGAGAAGTAGAAAGAATTTTATCTATGGTTGACTCAGTATTATTAGTTGTTGATGCATTTGAAGGTCCTATGCCACAAACAAGATATGTAACAAAAAAAGCATTTTCATACAATATTAAACCAATTGTAATAATCAATAAAATGGATAGACCTAATATTCGACCGGATTGGGTAATTAACCAAACATTTGATTTATTTGTCAATTTAAATGCTAACAATGAACAATTGGATTTTCCTATTATTTATACTTCAGCATTACTTGGAACATCTGGTTATTATCCAGACAAAATGGAAGAAAATATGGATTCGTTATTTAAAACAATTGTTGAATTTACTCCAAAACCTAAAAAATATAACTCAAAATATTTACAAATGCAAATTTCTCAATTAGATTGGAACAATTATTTTGGTACTATTGGTATTGGAAAAATCACTAAAGGAATATTAAAAGTAAATCAAACTGTATCAATCCTAAGAAAAGAAAAAAAAATTTATACTGGCAAAATTAATAAAATATTAAAATTTTACGGGTTAAAAAAAATAGAAATAAATAAAGCTGCTGCAGGAGATATAATAGCTATTACCGGTTTAAATGATATCAAAATCTCAGATACAATTTGTGACCCACTACATTTATCGCCATTACCTTCTCTCAAGATTGATTTACCAACTGTAAAGATGTTTTTTTGTGTAAATAAATCACCATTTTGTGGACAAGAAGGGAAGTATGTAACTTCTCGTCAAATTTTACAAAGATTAAAAAAAGAACAAATTCACAATGTTTCTTTAAAAGTAAAAGAGACAAAAGATTCAAATGTATTTTCTGTGTCCGGAAGAGGTGAATTACATTTATCTATTTTATTAGAACAATTACGGAGAGAAAATTTTGAACTAGAAGTTTCAAGACCAAAAGTAATTCTAAAATACGAAAATAATCAAAAAAAAGAACCCTTTGAACTAGTATATCTAGATATTATAAATAAGCATCAAGGCAGTATAATGAAAAAAAATAGGGGAATTACGCGGTACTATAAAAATATTACAAGTAATGAACAAGATAGAGTTCAAATAGAATGTATTTTATCTAGCCGTTCATTAATAGGTTTTCGAACTGATTTTATGAATCTAACATCTGGCAGTGGCACTTTCTTTTCTTCAGTTGATCATTATGGACCAATGCAAAATCATATAATTGGACAACGCAAAAATGGCGTCCTAATCTCTAATGGTACTGGAGTAGCTGTTGCATTTGCTTTATATAACTTACAAAATAGAGGAAAATTTTTTTTAAAACATGCCGAAAAAGTATACGAGGGACAGATAATAGGAATACATAACCGATCTAATGATCTTACTGTAAATTGTTTAACTGGAAAAAAACTAACCAATATGAGAGCTTCAGGAACAGATGAAGCAATTAATTTAACTCCTCCTATTAATATTACATTAGAATACGCATTAAATTTTGTTAATGATGACGAATTAATTGAAATAACACCTAAATCTATCCGTTTTAGAAAAATATATCTCACTGAAAGTGAAAGAAAAAAACACATACGTAATAATAAATAAAAAGAAAAAGAAAATTATGATTATTATTCATTTATTAATATAAATATTAATAAATTAATAAAAAAATTTAAAAAAATAATTTCTTTGTAATAATTAAAAATTATTAATAAATACAATAAATATATATAAATATATATTATGTATTAAGAAATCAAAGAATAATATTATATATTTAATTTTTATTAATTATATTGTTTTTTATAAACTATGTTTTTATATAATTTATTAGTAAGGCATTCATATATTTTTTATAATCTTATCATTATACAGTAATATATAAATGCCTTATATAATCAAAACATTAAAAATTTTTTATGAAAAAAACAAAAATTTGTTAATATGATCCTGGGAACTATAAAATGAATAATATTTTTTACAAAATATTTTTTTCATACAAACTTGTAATAATATTTGATGATTTAATAATTTTACAGATGCTAAAACAATACCTGCATTATATATATTTTTCATTTTATCACGATGTTTTATTGACGAACCAACAATAGGTAAAATATCTGACTTACCAATTAAAATTTGAATATCTAGTTTATTAATTTTTTTCTTTTCATAACGAAATAATACTTCTTGTCCATAGTAACAACCTTTATTAAAACAAATAGCATTCCAATAATTTAAATTTAAAGATTGAGGTAAAAATCTTCCACAAGTTAATATATTCATAAGCGGAAAATTAGATTCAATTTCTAAAGATTTCCATTGTAAATCATTACTAATTAACATATTTTTTGCTATTGAGTTAAAAAATACATAAGATTTTCTGGTCATACAAATCATTAAAAATCTTTCTGTCGGAAATTCTAATCGTAAAATAATTACATCATCATAATAAATAATATTATTACTTTTAGTCGGTAAAGAACTAAAATAGTTTAGTAGTATATTTTTAATTCCAAAACCAGCAAAACCAAATAAAATTATGTTTTTATTTAAAAAAATATCAACTTTTGAAAAAATAGAATATTTTTTTAATTCATTTATTTGTTTTAATGCAATTTCCGATTGTATAATATATGCATAATCCTTTTTATATTTTAGTAATAATAATGGACTCCAAACTTTTCCATTATAATTACAGTGTGCACCAACTTGATATGTATTATGATTTACTGTATTTACATCTAATGTAAATTGCTGATTTAAATATTGAATACTATCTATTCCTGTAACATTTACAATACACCAATTTTTTAAAAACATAATTGTCGCAGGGAGTTGTTTATTTAAAAATACTGTATTATTATATAAATTTAATAATGTCATAATAAAAACTCTCTTAAATGTTATATACAATAAATTTAATTATATATAATACAATATTTTTTTTTCAATAAAAAAATATATTAATAAAATATATATTTGTATCTAATACAATATATATAATATATATGACACACATTAATTATTTATATAATATATTATATATAATAGAATAAATTTTTTCATAAAATGAAAATATTTCTAATGAAATTATAAAATAAAATTCTAAGAATCAATAAATAATATTTAAACATAATACAATCAATTATAAACATCTGAGAAATATCATGTTAGAATTTTCAATAATAAAAAAAAAGACAAAGCAGCTGAATAATAAAATAAAATATTTAACGAGGACTCTTGAATACAAAAAAAACAAAAAAGAAATCAAAAAAATTAATAATAAACTGAAATCGCCAGTTATCTGGAGAAATAATAAAACACTTCATTGTTTGCAAAAGGAAAAAATATTAAATAATTTTATAAAAAAATTAAAATATTTAATAGAAAATATACAAGATATAAAAGTATGGATAGATATCTTATCAAATGATTATGATAATCATATCATATCTGAAATTAATATAAAATTTAAAATAATAGAGAAAATTATAAAAAAATTAGAAATCTATCAATTATTCTCGAATCATTATGATCAAAATAATTGTTATATTGATATTCAATCTGGATCTGGAGGATTAGAAGCTCAAGATTGGGCTAAAATGTTATTACGAATGTATATTAAATGGGCTGATATAAAAAATTTTTCTGCTGTTGTGATAGAAGAATCGATAGGAGAAATAGCAGGAATTAAATCCGCTACAATTAAAATAAAAGGAAAATATGCATTTGGATGGTGCCGCACAGAATCAGGTATACATCGATTAGTCCGTAAAAGTCCTTTTGATATGAGTAATAAAAGACATACATCATTTTGCTCAATATTTATTTATCCGGAAATAAAAAAAAATAAAGAAATTATTCTTAATGCTTCTGATCTAAGAATTGATGTATACCGAGCATCTGGAGCAGGCGGACAACATGTCAATTGTACTGAATCAGCAGTACGAATTACACATGTTCCTACAGGTATATCTACACAATGTCAAAGCAATCGCTCACAACATAAAAATAAAAATATGGCTTTAAAACAATTAAAGTCTAAACTTTATATATTAGAAAAAAGTAAAATAAATATAGAAAAGAAGAGAAAAAATAAAAATAAATTAGATATTGGATGGGGCAATCAAATTCGTTCATATATATTAGATAATTCACTAATTAAAGATCTAAGAACTGGTATAGAGCAACATAATACTAAATCAATATTAGATGGTAATTTAAGTCAATTTATTGAACAAAGCTTAAAATTGGGGTTATAAAAATTAATAATATGCCTAATACAAAAAAATATGCTTTAATTAATAAAAAAAAAATTCTCACAGAAAATAATATAAGAAAAAAAAAATTAAAAAAATTATGCGATAACGGTTTTAATTTTCCAAATCTTTTTCATTGTAATAACACAGCAAAAAACATACTTTTATTATATAAAAAATATACAAAAAAAGAATTAAAAAAAATCAATGTTCAGATAAAAATCGCAGGACGCATTATAAATAAAAGAGTATTAGGGAAAGCATCTTTTTTTAAGATACAAGATTATGATTATGAAATTCAAATATATATTCAAAGTAATAATTTTAAAAAAGATTTTTATAAAGATTATATTCTTGAATTAGATTTAGGTGACATCATAAGTGTTGTAGGAACTGTTTTTAAAACTAATACACAAGAAATATCTATTTTTTGTTATAAAATAGAATTATTAACAAAAATTTTACATCCATTACCTGATAAATATCACGGTTTACAAGATCAAGAACTAAAATATAGAAAAAGATATTTAGACCTAATCGCTAACAATAAAATTAAAAAAATATTTAAAAGAAGATCAAAAATATTATCTGTCATTCGTATGTTTATGGAAAAAAAAGATTTTTTAGAAGTCGAAACACCTATGATTCATAGTATTCCAGGAGGAGCTAACGCAAAACCCTTTATTACATATCATAATACCTTTAATAAAAAAATGTATTTACGAGTAGCACCTGAATTATATTTAAAAAGATTGATTATTGGTGGTTTTAATAAAATATTTGAAATTAATAGAAGTTTTCGAAATGAAGGAATTTCGTCTCGTCATAATCCGGAATTTACTATGATGGAAATATATATGGCATATAGTAATTATAAAGATATGATGAAACTATTAATTAAATTATTAAAATTTATTACAAAAAAATTTTTAATACATCAAAAATTTATTATAATAATTATAAAATTAATTTTAAAAAAAATTAAAACGATGACAATGATTGATGCTATTATATATTTTAATAAAAATATTAAAAAATCTGATTTAAAAAGTATTAATAATATCAAAAAAATAATGAATGATTTAAACTTAAAAATACCATTAAATATTTCTTTAGGAGAAATGATTAATATAATTTTTGAAAAAACTACAGAAAAAAAAATAATAGAACCTACATTTATTACTAATTATCCAATTGAAGTTTCTCCATTAGCAAAATCAAAATCTACTAAAAATCATATTGCAGAACGATTTGAATTTTTTTTATCAGGATATGAAATAGCTAATGGTTTTTCTGAATTAAACGATTCTAAAGAACAAAAAAAAAGATTTAAAAAACAAATAATAGAAAAAAACAACAAAAAAACTTCTGATATTAATTATGATTACGATAAAGAATATATTTCAGCATTAGAATATGGATTACCACCAACATCAGGACTAGGTATTGGAATTGATCGGTTAATCATGATTTTTACTAATCAAAAAAGTATTCGTGATGTGATTTTATTTCCAACGCTACGCTCGTTAAAAAAAACAGAAATAATCAAAATATTTAATATTTTATAGAAAAAAATAAATAAATATACATTTATTAAAAATAATTAATAAATATAATTAATCGTTAAACATTTTAAATTTTTAAAAATTTAGGAATATACATGTCAAAAATCAAAAACCTACAAAAAGAAATGTTACGATATGAAAATATTACGTATTTAAAAAAAAATATGATACTCCTTTATGGTTATATAATGCTAATATTATTAAAAATCAAATTAAAAAAATTAAAAAAATTCGATAATATTCGGTTTGCACAAAAATCTTGCTCTAATATAAATATTTTAAAAATTATAAAATCATATGGAGTGAAAGTTGATGCTGTATCGTTAGGTGAAATCATTAGAGCTCTTACGGCGGGTTTTACATCTAAAAATAATGATCTTGTTTTTACCTCAGATATTTTAGAAGATAAAACACTTAAAAAAATTATTCAATATCATATTCCTGTAAATATTGGGTCACTTAATATGATAGAAAAAATCGGAAAAATTTCTCCAAAACATCCGGTTTGGCTTAGAATTAACCCAAAATTTGGAGATGGTCATCATATTAAAACAAATACTGGAGGAGAAAACAGTAAACATGGAATTTGGGATATTAATAAAGCAATATCAGATCTTAAATATTATAATTTATCATTAATTGGATTACATATGCATATTGGGTCCGGAATTAATTTAGATAATATAAAAAAAATGTGTGATTCTATGATTCAATGCGCATTAAATATAAACCAAAAAATACAATTTATATCAGCTGGAGGGGGTTTAAATATACCTTATAAACCACATGAAAAAGAAATTAATTTAGAATTCTATTATAATATGTGGAATAAAACACGAAATTTTATCTCATCCCAATTATCATGTCCTATTAAATTAGAAGTTGAACCGGGTCGTTTTATAGTAGCACAATCTGGAGTATTAATTACTCAAGTATGTGCTGTAAAGCAAATGGGAAATAATTGTTTTATTATTATTAATTCCGGATTTAATGATCTTATACGACCAATGCTATACGGCAGTTATCATAAAATTTCTGTTATTCATCAACTTAATAAAATGCCTATTGTACAATCAACTACTGATTATATTATTGCAGGACCATTATGTGAATCAGGAGACTTGTTTACAACTAATCATGAGGGTTTATTATTAAAAAGAACTTTACCTACAGTTATTCCTGGAGATTATATTATTATTCATGATACCGGAGCATATGGAGCCTCTATGTCGTCAAATTATAATAGCCGACCTTTAATTCCTGAAATTTTATACCAAAACAATAATTTTTATACCATTAGAAAAAGACAAAAAATAAAAGATCTAATTCAATTAGAATTATGATATAAAGAATTATCTTCTAAAATAAAATTTTTAAAAAAACTTAAAAACAATATTTATATTTTTAATATAAAAAGATTTTAAAAATAATTATTACTTATAAAAATATTCTATTTTTTTTGGATATATGAATAAATATCTTATACATATAAATTTTAAAAATTAAATTATACTTAATAAAATTAATACTATGACAATTAAAAAAACAAAAAAAATTTATATAAAAACCTGGGGTTGTCAAATGAATCAACATGATTCTGATATCCTAATTAATATTTTTAATAAAACTAAAAAATATAAAATTGTTAAAACCCCAGAAAATTCTAACATTTTAATTTTAAATACATGTTCAATTAGAGAAAAGGCACAAGAAAAATTATTTCATCAATTAGGAAGATGGAAAAAATTAAAAGATAAAAATTCTAATATTATTATTGCGGTAGGAGGTTGCGTAGCTGCTCAAGAAGGTAAAAAAATATATCAAAGAGCAAATTATATAAATATTATTTTTGGACCTAAAACAGTTCATAAGTTACCTGAATTAATAAAAAAAATATCACATAGTAATATCTGTATTATTGATATCGATGACTCACCATTAAAAAAATTTAATTCTTTTTGTCCTCAATTTAATTCTGTAAAAAAAGTTTCTTCTTTTGTTACTATAATTGAAGGCTGTAATAAATTTTGTTCTTTTTGTATTGTACCTTATACAAGAGGGCGAGAAATTAGCAGACCATATGTTGATATTATAAGAGAAATAAAAGAATTATCTAACCTTGGTGTATGTGAAGTCATTTTATTAGGTCAAAATGTTAATTCATATTATTATAAAAAAAATAATCAATCTCCGTGCTCATTTTCAGATTTATTACATTTAATATCAGATATACCAAAAATTCAAAGAATAAGATATATTACTAGTCATCCTAAAGATTTTAGTGATGATATTATTAATGCATATAAAACTATTCCTAAACTAATGGATGCATTACATTTACCTGTTCAGTGCGGTTCAAATAAAATTTTAAAATTAATGAAGCGAGGATATACAACGCATGAATACGAAAATATAATTAAAAAAATACGTAAAATACGCCCTAATATCAGTATCAGTTCAGATTTTATTGTTGGTTTTCCGGGAGAAACAAAAAAAGATTTTAATAAAACGTTAGATTTTATTAAAAAAATTGATTTTGATTCTAGTTATAGTTTTATATACTCTGTACGCCCCGGAACAAGAGCTGCCAAATTAATTGATAATGTGCCATTAAAAGAAAAAAAAGAAAACCTCTTAAAACTACAAAAAAAATTAATCAACATGCTTTTCAATGGCGCAGAAGAATGTTTGGAACAATACAATCAGTATTGGTTGAAAAAAATACATAATAAAAATAATCACAAAGTATTAGGAAGAACAAAAAATAACAAAATTGTTTGTCTTCATGGAACTAATGAATTAATTGGGCATGTAGTTAACGTAAAAATAACAAATATTAATTATCATTCTTTTTTAAGAGGCGAAATTATTCTATAAAATATAACTTTTAATAATGTTAATAAATTATTAATATAACTTGTATTATTTTAACTTTATAATCATAAAAATTTTTATAAAACTATGAAAATAAATATTCAAAAAGCTACGAAAATAAATGAACGAATTCCACATAAAAAAGATTTTACAAAATGGCTTTATTATATATTTTTTAATAAAAAAATAGAATTAACAATTCGTATTGTAACAATTAATGAAATTATATTATTAAATCATACTTATAGAAATAAAAATATACCTACTAATGTATTATCATTTCCGATGAATAATATATATCTAGATAAAAATCATAAAAAATTATATTTAGGAGATATAGCTATCTGTAGCTCATATCTTAAAAAAGAAGCGTATCAATTTAAAAAAATGTTAAAGAACATTGGGCTCATTTAACTATACATGCGGCATTACATTTAATAAATTATACACATAATACCTTAAAAAAACAAAAAAAATGGAAAAAAATAGAAAAAAAATTATGAAAAATTTAGGATATAATAACCCATATCAATGTTATTAAAGAACAATAAAAAAAATTTATAAAAATATTGTATATATTTTAAATATATAACATAAAAAAGTTTTGAAAATATAAATATCTTTTTATAAAAAGTTAATATCAACAATCAAAAATCTAATTAATACGGTAATATATTATGAATTTAGAATATAATCCTAAAAAAATTGAATCTTTTGTTCAACAATACTGGCGTAATAATAATACATTTTCAGTATCAGAAAATTCAACAAAAAAAAAATATTTTTGCGTTCCTATGTTACCTTATCCGTCTGGAAATTTACATATGGGACATGTACGTAATTATACTATCAGTGATGTAATAGCACGTTATCAAAGAATGTTAGGAAAAAATGTTCTTCAACCAATAGGGTGGGATGCATTTGGTCTGCCAGCCGAAGAAACCGCAATAAAAAATAATATTTCACCATCTGAATGGACTTTATTAAATATAAAGACGATGAAGCATCAATTACAATCACTTGGTTTTAGTTACGATTGGAAAAGAGAACTGAATACATGTAATCCTTATTATTATAAATGGGAACAATGGTTTTTTATACAGCTATATAAAAAAAAACTAGTTTACAAGAAAAACACTCTGGTTAATTGGTGTCCTCACGATAAAACAGTGTTAGCAAATGAACAAGTACATCATGGAAAATGCTGGAGATGTAATACAAATGTTATTTTAAAAAAAATACCTCAATGGTTTATGAAAATAACTAATTATGCTGAAGAATTATTACAAGATCTTAAAAAATTAAAAAATGGCCTAAAAAAAGTACTGCGAATGCAAAAAAACTGGATTGGAAAATCTACTGGGTTACTAATTAAATGCAAAATTTACCATTCTAAAAAAAAAATAAAAATATACACCACAAAACCAAAAAATATAATGCACATAACATTTTTTGCAATATCTATGTATCATTCTATTGTGCCTTTGCTGTGTAAAAAAAACAAAGAAATACATAATTTTTTAAATACATATAATAATATAAATATATCAAAAATGTATAAAAAGAATAAATATCTTGGAATAAATACAAATCATTTTATTATACATCCCGTTACTAATAAAAAAATACCATTATGGATTGCATTATATATTAAACATGATTATGCAACTGGAGCTATCATGGGTACTCCGGAATATGATAAAAATGATTTTCATTTTGCATCTTTCCATTCTTTACCAATAAATATAAAAAATTTAACATATAAAAATATTGATATAAATGAAAAAAATAACAGCATTTTAAATGTTCATAAAGAAAATAAAGATTTATTAACCTCTAATGATTTTAATAATACAAAAATACTATCAAATATTATTAAAATATTAATTAAAAAAAAAAAAGCAAAAAAATATATCTGTTATAAATTAAAAGATTGGAGCATATCAAGACAAAGATACTGGGGCGCACCTATCCCTATCGTTTACACTAAAAAAGGAAAAATTATTCCTGTACCAGAAAAGAATTTACCAGTTATTTTACCTGATTATTCTTCTGTAAAAAATTATACCCAACCGCTTCAATTTCAAAAGAGTTGGTTATATACAGTAATTAATAAAGAAAATGTTATTCGAGAAACGGATACGTTTGATACATTTATAGAATCTTCATGGTATTATGCTCGCTATACGTGTCCAAATTTTACAAGCGGAATGATAGCTCCTGAGAAAGCAAAATATTGGCTTCCAGTTGATCAATACATTGGGGGTATTGAACACGCAGTCATGCATTTAATATATTTTAGATTTTATCATAAATTACTGCGAGATTTTGGTCTAGTGTCATCCGATGAACCTGTAAAAAAATTAATTTGTCAAGGTATGGTTTTATCCGATGCATTTTATACTTATGATCATAATAAAAAAAAAATATGGATAAAACCGTCAGATATAAAAAATCATAAAAAATATTCTGATAAAAAAAATAAAAATAAAATTATATATGCGGGAAAAATTAAAATGTCAAAATCAAAAAATAATGGAATTGATCCTCATATAATTATTAATAAATATGGAGCAGACACATTAAGATTATTTTTAATGTTTGCAGCTCCTATAGAATCAGCATTAGAATGGAATGATCAAAGTATTATAGGTATGTATAGATTTTTAAAAAAATTATGGACATTCACATATTCTCTAAGTTTATATTTAATTAAAATACCACTAAACATCCATGAACAACATGATCATCATGATATTTTTATAATACTTAATAATACAATTAGTTATGTAACAGATGACATAAAAAGACGACATTCATTTAATACAGCTATAGCACATATAATAAAATTATTTAATATAATTTTAAAATTACCTTGTCAAACTGATAAAAATAAAATAATTATTAAACAATCATTAGCGATTATATTAAAAATGTTATATCCATTTACACCTCATATTTGTTTTATTTTATGGAAAGAAATATATGGAAAAGATGCAGATATAGATCAAGAATCATGGCCTATCACATATGAAATAAAAAAAAATATAATTTCACATCCATTTATTATTCAAATAAACGGAAAAAAAAAGAATATAATAAATATATCAAATATATATTCTAAAAAAGAAAAAATAGAATTTGCTTTAAAAAATAAAAAAATTAAAAAATATTTAAAAAATAAAAATATAAAAAATACAATTTATATACATCAAAAATTAATTAACTTTGTTATATAATAAAAATTATATTATTTATTTTATATATTAAATAATTAAATTAAAAATCAATAAATTAATATGAATATTTGTTATATTAAATACTATAAAAATTTATAATAAAAATTATGATTATTGAAACCTTTTATCTTAAAAAATATTTATCACAACATTATTTATCAAAAATATATATCATTATAGAAAAAGAAAATTTGTTTTTACAAGAAAATACTAAAATAATTTTAAAATACTTAAAAAGAAATAAATTTATACATAAAATTAAAATAATTGTTCATAATGATTCTGAATTTACTCAAATTATTCAATTATGTCAAAAAAAAGAAATATTTTTTAAAAAACTAATAATAATTGCAATAATTAAAGATAAAAAATTATCTTTACAAGCAAAATTATTTTTTAAAAATAAAAATTTTTTAGATCAAGATATAATATGTATTTTTCAATATCCAAATTTAATATTTAATATAAAATATGAATTATTTTTTTATAAAAACATTAAAAATAAAGTAGTTATTTTAAAAAATTCTATATTTAATATAAAAAATATACATACTTGGATTACTAATAAAATAAAAGAATATAAATTACATATAACAGAAAATATTATTAAAAATATAATATCAAAATATAAATATAATTTAAATAAAATTAATAATACATTAAAAATTTTTTCATTATTATATCCAAATACTAAAATTACTAGTTCTATCTTAGAATATCATTATAATAATTTTGAAACAAAAGAATCATATCATTGGATAAATTCTGTGATTCATAAAAAAAAAAATATATCTATACATATATTAAAAAAATTAAAAATACAAAAATATAATATAACAACATTACTACGTCATTATAAAAATTTTATATTTATAATTTTAAAAATTAAAGAAAAAAAAATTACTGAAAAAAACTATAATCCTAAAGAAATATGTAATTATCCCATAAAATTTAACTTATTAAATATACTTGCAAATAAAAATAGTTTAATTAAAATTTATCAGGCAATAAAAATACTAAAATATATTGATTTTATTATCATAAATTATAAAAAAGAAACAATTTGGATATATTTAAAAATATTGTCTATATTATTTAATTAAACATTTTATAAAAATAAAACAGTTATTATAATTTTTAATTCAAATTAATATCATTGTTTTTATATAAAATAAAAATTAAAAATAATATATTAATTGATAAAAAATATATTAAAAAATTTTATTAATAATAAATATTTAATTAAAATAAAAAAAATAAAAAAAAATTTATAATCTCTATATTGGTACAATAAAAACATATGACAGAATTAATAACATTAAATTTATTAGGATTACGATGTCCAGAACCACTTATGGTGTTAAGAAAAAATATTCGTTCATTAAAGGAAGGACAAATCATCCGAGTTTTAACAGATGATTTTTCCAGCACTAGAGATATCAAAATATTTTGTCATTTTATGAAACATATTTTATTATCTTTTTCTATAAAAAAAATACCTTATCAATATATTATAAAAATAGGAAAAATAATAATATAATTTAATTAAAGAAATTTAATAATTTTTATTATATTATAAAAAACTATTGTGATATTAAAATATTTAATATCCGTCTTAAAGGTTCTGCTGCACCCCATAATAACTGGTCTCCAACAGAAAAAGCTGTGATATAATTTTTTCCGAGATTTAACTTTCTTACTCTTCCGATCGGAATATTTAATGTACCAGTGACTGCCGCAGGTGTTAAATTTTTTTTTGTATCTTCTGGTGTATTTTTTATTAATTTTACCCACGGATTATGTGAATCAATCCATAATTCAATATCTTTAATAGATATATTATTTTTCAACTTAATAACAAAAGACTGACTATGACAACGAAGAGAATCAACACGAACACAAGTTCCGTCAATCGGGATATAATTTTTTGAATCTAATATTTTATTTGTTTCAACAGCACCTTTCCACTCTTCTTTACTTTGTCCGTTTTTCATAGGTATATCGATCCATGGAATTAAACTTCCAGCCAAAGGAACTGTAAAATATTTCTTTGGAAAAAATCTATCTTGTACAGCATCTCTTGCTATTTTTTCAATTTCTAATACCCCTTTATTTAAAAGTGTATTATTTAATGATATTTTATTATATATATATCCCATTTGTTTTAATGTTTCTAACATATATTTTGCTCCACCACCTGAAACAGCTTGATATGTTGATACAGTAACCCAATCAACAATATTTTTTTGAAATAAACCTCCTAATGCCATTAACATTAAACTAACAGTACAATTTCCACCAACAAATGTTTTGATATTTTTTTGTAAAGCACAGTTAATAGAATTCATATTAATAGGATCTAAAACTATAATTGAATTATTTTTTAAACGCAAAGCTGAAGATGCATCAATCCAATAACCTTTCCAACCAATTTTTCGAAGTTTTTTGTAAATTATTAAAGTATATTTTGTACCTTGACAAGAAAGAATAATATCTAATTCTTTTAAGTGCTCAATATTATATGCATCTTCTAAAAAAGATTGAGAACAACCAAGAATAGAAGGGGTTTTATGTCCTACCTGAGAAGTTGTAAAAAAAACTGGTTTAATTTTTTTAAAATCATTATTTTTTTGCATTCTATCTAACAATACCGAACCCACCATCCCTCTCCAACCAATAAAACCAACTGATTTTTTCATAATTATAAATACCTATTATTAATTAAATCTTATTAATTTACAAAATAATTAAGTATAATGTTATTATTACAAATACTTGTATATTCAATATATTTTTTAATAAATATTATTTTACAATATTTTTAATATTCACAATATGATATATTTATATATATTAGATAAAATATAAAAAATTTTTATAAAAAAAATTCATATAAAAACTTTTATATTGAATTTATTTTTAATAAAATAACATATTTTAAATAAAAAAATATAAATATTTTATAATATTTAAAATATTTTAATAAAATTAAATATATTTTTTAAAATAATTTACTTAACATATAAATATATTAATAATTAATCACAATCTTATAAAATTAATAAAAATATTTTATGAAAAACATGGAAAATAAAAAATATGACAATGATTACTTCTTTAATAATATTACAATTTGTAATTATGGATCCTTTAGGTAATTTACCAATTTTTATATCAATTCTAAAAAATACATCAGCTTCACGTAGACGATTTATTATAATTAGAGAAATGATTATAGCATTAATATTTATGTTGTTATTTTTATTCCTAGGCGAAAAAATATTATCTGTATTAAATTTAAAAACAGAAATAGTATCAATATCTGGAGGTATTGTACTATTTTTAATCGCTATTCCAATGATATTTCCTAGTTTTAATCAAATTAGTAATAATAATGATCAACAAGAAAAACAAAGCGAACCATTTTTAGTGCCTTTAGCTATTCCTTTAATTGCCGGTCCATCATTACTAGCAACATTAATATTATTATCTCACCAGTATGCTTCACATATGTGGTATCTTTTAATTTCTTTATTTATTTCATGGTTTATTTCTCTTTTTATACTACTATCTTCAAATTTATTTTTAAAATTATTAGGTAAAAAAGGAATAAATGCATTAGAACGTTTAATGGGTTTAGTATTAATTATGCTGTCAACTCAGATGTTTTTAAATGGAATTGGTAGTTGGTTTAAAATATAAAATAATTATTAATAATAATATATTATCTAAAAAATTATAAATAAAAGAGACTTTTATGATAGAAATGAAAGATTTAAATTTATCTAATAAGCGTATATTAATTCGAATGGATTTAAATGTTCCTATTCAAAATAAAATTATCACTTCAACTGAACGAATTGATAAATCTATTCCAACCATTAAGTTAGCGTTAAAAAAGAATGCAAAAATAATTATTGCATCACATTTGGGTCGTCCAAAGAATTATACATATGAAAAAAAATTATCTTTATATCCCGTATATTTATATTTAAAAAAAATATTTCCTCAAATCAATATTACATTTATTAAAAATTATTTAAATGGATTTAATATTAAATCAGGAACAATTGTTTTATTAGAAAATGTGCGATTTAATAAAGGAGAAAAAGAAAATTGTATAGAGTTATCAAAAAAATATGCAAAATTATGCGATATTTTTGTAATGGATGCGTTTGCTACCGCGCATCGTATAGAATCATCTACATATGGAGTTTGTAATTTTGTAGATATAGCATGTGCAGGACCATTATTATCATTAGAAATTAAAAATCTTAAAAAAATATTAAAAAAACCAAAACGTCCAATGATTAGTATAATAGGGGGCGCAAAAGTTTCAACAAAATTTAACTTATTAGAATCATTATTAAAAATTACAGATTTAATGATTGTTGGTGGTGGAATTGCTAATACATTTATTTCTGCATATCATTCTATCGGAAATTCATTACATGAAAAAAATTTTAAAATTCAAGCTAAAAAATTATATGCTAGCAAAAAAATAATTTTACCGATTGATTCTCGAGTTGGAAAATCATATTCAATTACTGAACCATCCATTAATAAATTAATTTCAGAAATTTCAGAAAATGAAGAGATAATGGATATCGGTGATCAATCCATAAAAAATTATATAAAACTAATAAAAAATGCAAGAACTATATTATGGAATGGACCATTAGGTGTATTTGAATTTCCAAATTTTAGAAGAGGTACTGAAAAAATTTCTAAAGCAATTGCAGAAAGCACAGCTTTTTCTGTTGCAGGAGGAGGAGATACAATTGCTGTTATAGATTTATTTCAATTAAAAAATAAAATATCTTATATTTCTACTGGTGGAGGAGCATTTTTACAATTTATTGAAAATAAAACATTACCTGTTTTAAAACTATTAGACAAATTCTCTATATAAATAGAATATTTTTATTAAATATTAAAATTTACATAAATCATATATAAAAGACAAAAAAACAGGATTATTTTTATGGCTAATATTTTAAATTTTATTAAACCAGGCGTATTAAATGCTATGGATATGAAAATTCTATTTTCATTAGCAAAACAGCATAAATTTGCTATTCCTGCTATTAATTGTATTAATACCGATTCTATTAATAGCGTTTTAGAAACTGCCGCTCAAATAAAATCCCCGGTTATTATTCAATTCTCATATGGCGGTTCTGCTTTTATTAGCGGATTAGGGTTAAAAACATCATACGTTCATCAACCATCTATTATTGGAGCAATTTCCGGAGCTCAACATGTGCATTTGTTATCAAAATATTATAAAATCCCTGTAATATTACATACTGATCATTGTGATAAGGATCATCTTCCTTGGATTGATGGATTACTAGAAAAAGGAAAAGAGTTTTTTAAAGAATATAAAAAACCTTTATTTTCATCACATATGATTGATTTATCAAAAGAAAATATTAAAAATAATATATTTATTTCTAGTCAATATTTAAAAAAAGTTACAAATATAAATATGATTTTAGAAATAGAATTAGGATGTACAGGCGGCGAAGAAGATGGAATTGATAATTCCATGATACAAAAAAAATATTTATATACAGACACAAAAGATATCTTTTACGCATATAAAAAATTAAATAAAATTAGCAATAATTTTATTATTGCCGCAGCTTTTGGAAATGTACACGGCGTATATCAACCAGGTAAAATATTATTAAAACCGTCTATCTTAAAAAAAGCTCAACAATATATTAGTAATAAAATTAGTAATTTACCTAACAACCCATTAAATTTTGTATTTCATGGTGGATCAGGAACAAATATTAAAGATATTCAAAAATCTATAAATTATGGTGTTATAAAATTCAATATTGATACAGATATGCAATGGGCATCATGGAAGGGTGTTTTAGACTTTTATTTATTAAACCATGAATATTTAAATGGTCAATTAGGCAATCCAACTGGAAAAGATCAGCCAAATAAAAAATATTATGATCCACGAATATGGTTAAGAAATTCCCAAAATTATTCTGTTAAATATCTTAAAAATGTTTTTATAAAACTAAATGCAAAAAATATCTTATAAATAAAAAAAATATAAAAAAAATTTATATAAATATAATTTTGATCATATATCATTTTTTTTCCATTATAAATATCTAAGTATTTTAAAAAAAATACATACTGTTTATATAGGTAATACATGACTCCTGAACTTTAGAAAAAAATAATTTTTAAAACATGCAATAAGAATCATTATTGCAAGAAAAATGGAAGAATTACATGTAGTGAATAAAATTAATCATGCAAGTTCTTGGTTGACAACAAAACAACCAACATTATTATCGTATATAATTAATTTATCATCTGCTACTATTATTGTGGCAATGGGATTTTTTATTGGACAAATCATTGCCAGCGGAATACAAAAAATTTTATTAGCACGAAAAATCGATAATACAATTTCCGGATTTGTATCAACACTGGTGCGTTATATAATTATTATGTTTACATTTATTGCAGCATTAGGTCGTATGGGGGTGCAAACTAACTCAATCATTGCTATTTTAGGTGCTGCAGGCATGGCAATTGGACTAGCCTTACAAGGATCTTTATCAAATTTTGCTGCCGGGGTATTATTAGTTATACTGCGCCCCCTTAAAACAGGAGAATATGTAAACCTCGGTAATGCAGCTGGCACCGTACAACATGTTCATATATTCCATACAATGCTCAAAACATTTGATGGAAAAATAATTGTGATTCCAAATGGAAAAATTATAGCAGGAAATATTGTTAATTATTCTAGAGAACCAATGCGTCGAAATCAATTTACTATTAGTGTAGCTTATGATTCTGATGTAGATTTAGTAATTTCAGTATTAACTTCAATATTAAAAAATGATGAACGTATATTAAAAAAAACCTAAATATGTAGTTGGATTAAGTGAATTCACCCCATCATCTTTAAATTTTATTGTAAAATGTTGGAGCAATACAAAAGAATTAAATACAGTTTATTGGGATTTAATGTTAAAATTTAAAAAAAACATTAGATCAAAATAATATTTTAATACCATGCCCACAAATGGATGTATATTTACATAAAAAAACAAATAAAATTTTAAAAAATAATTCAAAAATTATTCAAAAAAATAAAATTTATAAAGTACAATTAAAATTTGGCGTAGATCAAAAAAATTCTACGCCATATAATTTAGATACTATATTATAATAAAATAATTTCTTTCAACTTTTATAATACTGGAATTATATGTTAACTATCCACCAATCTAATAAATTACAATATTTAATAGAAAAAATCTGTAAAAAAATTAAGTTTTATAAAAAAAAATTTTAGAAAAAAATATTTTTTTAATTGATAATAAAAATATTCAACAATGGTTGGATATAAAAATTTCAAGAAAAATGAATATAACTGCTAATATAGATTATATTAATTATAAATATTTTTTTATTAATTTAATTTATCGTACCCAAAAAATCAAAAAAAATCCTTTATTTAATAAATACTACCTTACATGGAATTTAATGTCTATTATTCATGATGTACCAATTAATAAAAATAAAAAAATGTTTTTATATAAAAATTTTCAACTTTGTCTATATTTAGCTAAACTTTTTATCACTTATCTTTATTTAAAGCCACATTGGATTTATAAATGGGAAAATGAAAAAAATAATTTAACATTAAAAAAATCTCATATATGGCAAAAAAATCTGTGGAATAAATTAATAAAAAAATTAAAAAATAATAGCTTTACTCAATTAATTAAAACATTTTATTTATCTATAAGAGATAAAAAAATAAAAAATTTTCTACCATCAAATATATTCATTATATGTCTAGAAAAAAATATTCCACTAAATAATTTTATTTTATCTATAATTAGTGAATATACTATAATACATAAATATCAATATATTGTTACTAACAATATAGAAAAAAATCAGTTAAAAAAAATTTCTAAAAAAATTAATCTAAAAGAAAAGGGAAACTCTAAACATTTAAATATAAGAATTATAAAAAAATTTTTTTTATTAAAAAAAACCAAAATCCTTATTTACTACAACAATTACAGTCTGATATTTTTTACTCTAAAAATACAAAAAAATAAAAAAATCAAATATCATTTATATGATCGTTCTATTTCTATTCATCAATGCATTTCATTGTATCAAGAAGTGGAAATTTTATATCAATATATAACTCAAAAAATGAATTCAGATACAAAATTAAAACCCCACAATATTTTAATTACAGCAAAAAATATAAAAATATATAGTCCATATATTGATTATATATTCAAATATAAAAAAATAGTTATTTATTGCTTAATAATAAAAAAAGTACTACCCCATACCTTGAAGAAAGGATTTTTTTCAACAATAAAAAAACTACTGACAATAAATAATAACTATTTAAAATATTCTTGGATTTTATCTATATTAGATAACAGTTATATACGAAAAAAATTCTCTATTCACTCTAAAGATATTTCTACAATATATTTTTGGATATTAGAACTTGGCATATATTGGGGTTTTGATAAAACTCATTTAAATAATTTATCTTTACCAAAAATTGAACAATATACTTGGGATTTTGCTATTAAAAAAATAATATCTGGATGTTTTTTTAATAAAAAAGATAATTCATGGAATAATATTTTTCCATTTAGTTTGTCACATCATCAAGGATATATTTTATTAGGAAATTTTATTAAATTTATATTATGTTTAAAAAAATTATATAAAAATATTCATACAAAAAAGAAATTAAAAAGTTGGTTAAATATTCTCCCTAATATTATAAAAAATTTTTTTAAAGTTTCAAATAAAAATAAAAAATTTTTTTATCAATTAAAAAAAATTGGTATAATATTATTATATACGGAATACAAGAAAATTATTCAAAAAAAATTTCTATTAATGAAATTGTATATGAATTTTTTCAAAAAAAAATATTTTTTAAAAAAATATTTAAATATTATATCAGGAACATTAAATTTTTCAAAATTACAAAAAATTAAAAACATACCATTTAAAATGATTTGCATATTAGGTTGTACTAAAAAAATACGTATTGAAAAAAAAAATGCATTAAACTTAATAAAAACCAATAAATTTAAATATGATAATAATCAAAAGATTTTTTTTAACACAATAATGTCTGCAAAAAATTATTTATATTGCAGTTATGTATTTAATGACAAAAATCAAAATATTAAAAATAGTTCATCTCTTTTTATAGATAACTTATTAATTTATATTCAAAAAAAATTTTATTATATTACTTATAGTATAAATAATAAAATTAAAAAAAATAATAATATTTTAAAATATATTTTTCATAATCATTTAAAAACTGTTAAAAAAAATAAAACAAATAAAAAAATTTTATTATGTAACTATAAAAAAATTAATTTTTTTTATCTAAAAATAGAATTAAAAAATTTAATTCAATTTTGGAAAAATCCTATTAATTATTTTTTTAATAAAACTTTAAAAATTAAAATAAATTTAAATGAAAATGACACTCTTTTAAAAAATGAAATATTTTCAGTTGGTTTCTTAGAAAAATATAAAATAAAAAAAAATATTATCATTTTTACTTTCTCAAAAAAAAACAAAAAGATATTTTTATATTATCAAAATACAGGAAAAATACCATATGGAACTATTGGAAAAATATTTTGGAATAACCAAAAGAAAAAAATAAAAAAACTAGTAAATCGCATTCATAAAAATCGAAATCAACCTAAAAAAATAAAATTCAAATTAAAAATACAGGAATATCAAATATCTGGAAAATTATCGGAAATTAATCATATAGGTTTAATTCGTTGGACTGTAACAAAAATAAATTATAATAATATTATTTCTTTATGGTTAGAGCATCTTGTATATTGTGCATTAGATTATAAAAAAAAAAGTATTTTATTAAGTATTGACGATAAAATATTAGAATTTTCTTCTATAAAAAAATCAAAAGCATTATTTTATTTAAAAAAATATATTCAAGGTTATCGAATGGGATTAAAAAAACCAATATTATTTTTAAAATCTGGGATTAATTGGTTAAATTATACTTATATACATAAAAAATCAAATTCAAAAAATATAGCAATAAAAAAATTTTTAGAAACATGGAATGGAAATTTCCAATATGACGGAGAAAAAAATAATATATATGTACAAAAAATAATACCAAAAATAAATGAAAAATATATTAAAAAAATATGTAACACATGTAAATATTGGTATTTACCAGTATTAAAAAATTACACAATTAAACAATCAATTTAAAAATTTTTATAAATAAAATATGCAATACATAAAATATGATGAATTTAAATTTCCTAGTCCAGATATTACTTTAATTGAAGCTTCTGCAGGAACCGGAAAAACGTTTTCCATTATAATATTATATTTACGCTTATTAATTAATAGTGGATTAAAAAAAAAATATAAACGCTCTATATCATCTAAAAATATTCTTATCGTAACATTTACTGAAGCATCTAAAAATGAATTACAAAAAAGATTATATTTAGGAATTACACAATTATATTCCGCTTGTATAAATAAAAAAACAAAAGTAGATTACATAAAAAATATTTTTCATGATATACAAGATTATATTTTAGTACAAAAGATATTAAAAAAATTAAAAATAATACAGATAATATATCTGTATTCACATTTCATGGTTTTTTTGGTCTATATTAAATGAATATAAATTTTTTTATAAAGAAAAAATTCCTGAAAACATTATTAAAAATATGTATCCAATAAAACTACGTGCAATACAAAATTTTTGGAGAAATAATATTTATTATTTTTCTCAAGATGTAGCTGCGATTTTTATAAAAAAATGGTCGGATCCTCAAAAATTACTTGAATATTTATACAAATGGCTAGATAACTCACATCTTCAAATATATCAAAAAAAAATTGAAATAAAAACAATTGAACAAAAACATATAAAATTAATTAATCAAATAAAAAATCTTAAAAATATATGGAATCAGGAAAAAAATAATATTTTTTTATTATTTTCACAATTAAAAATTAATAAAAAAATATATAATCAAAAAAATTTAAAAATATGGTATGAACGAATTCAATCATGGACAACAAAAAAAACATATAATTATAAATTTCCAAATATTTTAAAATATTTTAGTTTAAAAAAAATAAAAAATCATGTCAAAAATCATACGAAATTACGATATCATTTTTTTATCAAGTAGATATATTTTATGATCTATTTATATCATTAGATCAATTATATATTTCTTTTGCATTAGTTAATACCTTAAAAGCTATTAAAAATGAAAAAAAAATAAAAAATGGACTTGATTTTAATGATATTACAAAAATATTTTTAAAACAAATTCAGTGTAAATCATCGAAAATAAAGAAAATAATCAAAAAAAATATCCAATTACTATTATTGATGAATTTCAAGATATCGATAGCATGCAATATGAAATTTTTTATCAAATTTATAGAAAATCAAAAAAAGAATCATTAATTTTATTTGGCGATCCTAAACAATCAATATATAGTTTTCGTAATGCTAACATATTTTATTATTTTAAATTAAAAAAAATTAAAAATATTATTTCTTAAAAAAAAACTTTCGTTCTTCTCATAATATTATTGAAGCTATTAATATTTTATTTAAAAATATAAAAAAACCTTTCTTATTTAAAGACATCAGATTTAAAAAATCAAAAAAATATATCAATAATAAAAAAATGAATTTTTCTATAAACAATATCCCTCAATCTGCATTAAAATTCTATCTATATCCAAAAAAATAAGCACAATAGAAAATTATTATCAATGGATATCAAAAAAATGTGCAAATAATATTTCTTTATGGTTATTTTCAGAAAAAATAAAAATATTACAATTACTTTACGAAATAATATCTCACGTAACATTCGTCCTCAAGATATTGCGATATTAGTAAAAAATAAATATGAAGCCAAGTATATAATTCAAGCTCTCAAAAAACTAGATATACCAGCAATTTATACATCTCATATTGAAGATGTTTTTAAATGTCTTGAAACAAAAGAAATAATATGGATTCTAGATTCCATATTACACCCATTAGATAAAAAAAAATTTCAAAAAATATTAATTACTCGAATATTAAATAAAAACATTAATGAAATTTATGAAATTAATAAAAAAAAAGAAAAATATAATAATTTAATGAAACAAATAATAAAATATCTAAATATCTGGAATAAATACGGACTTTTTAATGTTATTGAAAAAATAATTATCGACTTTAATATTTCTAAAAAAAATAACTCTAACTTAGAAAATAATATAAATATAAGAATATTTTATTATTAAGAGATGTTTTAATAAAAAAACAAAAAAAATATTAAATAAATTCTTATTATTATCATGGTTAAAAAATAAGTTCTTAAAAAGTAAAGAACAAAAAAATATAAAAAATATCAAAAAAAATCCTGATGAAACATTATTTGTTAATAATGTTAATATTATTACTATTTATAAATCGAAAGGTTTAGAATACCCTATAGTTTGGATACCATTTTTTAGCAATTTTTATAAAAAAAAGATAAAACATTTTATTGTAGAAAAAATATAAAAAATATTAGATTTAAGTAATAATAAAATAAACCAAAAATTATCTGAAGAAGAAAGATTATCCGAGGATTTGCGGTTATTATATGTTGCAATTACACGTAGTATATTGCATTGTAGTATTGGGATAGCACCAATAATAAAAAGAAGATTCACAATAAAAAAACAGATACCAAAAACAGATTTATATCAAAGTGCATTAGGATATTTATTAAAACAAAAAAAAAAAAGTAGTTATGAAGATTTAAAAATATCTCTATACAATATACAAAAAAAAAATGTCATTGAAATCTCTGAAAGAGAGGTGTGCTTAACAACAAAAACAAGAGAATATCCAAAATTAGAAAGTATTCAAAAAATTCATGAAATTCATAAAACAAGAAACATATTACATCCATGGAAAAGAATTAGTTTTTCGAAATTAAATAAGAAAAATACAAAAAAAAATATAAATTATAATTTAAATATTATTAATAATTTTACAGAAAATAAAAAAAATAATTCTAAAAAAGTATTCCTTTATGGAGCTGAATATGGAATTTTTTTACATAATATTTTAAAAAATATTAATTTCTCGAAACCAGAAAATATAAAAGAAAAAATAAAAAATTTTAATTATTTGTCTTTATCTACAAGTTTAATAAATAAAATAGATAAATTAATTAATACAATGATATTCACGTTACTAAAAAATTTTAAAATTTCATTAATTCAATTAAATTCTACAGAATATACACAAGAAATGAATTTTACACTTCCAATAAAAAAATATATTAACTTTAATATTATAAATTTTTACATTAAAAAATATGATGATATATCTGCATTATGTCCTGATTTATCATTGTATAAAATCTCCGGAATTTTAACAGGTAGTATTGATTTAATTTTTAAATGGAAAAATAAATTTTATTTTATAGATTATAAATCCAATTGGTTGGGATCAGATAACTTTTCTTATAGTAATAAAAAAATAAAATTAGAAATAATAAAACATCGTTATGATTTACAATATCAAATTTATACTTTAGCTATACATCGTTATCTTAAAAATCACGTTAAAAATTATAGTTATAAAAAAATTTTGGTGGAACTTTTTATATTTTTTTTAAGAGCGTTCGAAAAAAAAGGAAAGAATTCTGGAATATTTTTTAAAAAACCGTCTTATCTATTAATTAATAAATTAGATTATTTATTTAACGGAATATTATATAATGATTAATCAAAAAAAATATTTTTTAAAAAAATTACAAAAAGCACAAGAACAAGGAAAGATACATAATATTGATTTTTATTGTTGTACATTATTAATTCCAAATGCACCTTCAGAAATTAAATTAATTATATTATATTTAAGTTATGCGATTCATTGGGGACATAGTTGTTTACCAGTCAAATTATTTAAAAAAAAATTTTTTCTTGAAAAAAAAGATAGCTTTATTAAATATTTATGGAGTTCTATTATTCATACTAAATCTTGGTTTCAATGTATACTGAAAAGTAAATTTTGTAGCAATGGGTCTATTGTTACACCTTTAGTGTTTCAAAAAGAAAAAATTTACCTGTATAGATATTGGAATTCTGAAAGAAAAATTATTAACTTTATTATTCATCATCAAGAAATAACAGACCAAAAAATAAAAAAATATAGAATATTATTTAAAAAATATTGCACCAAAAATATAGATAAAGTTCAAAAAATTGCTATTGGTGTTATGTTATTAAATAACATCTCTTTTATTTTAGGAGGTCCGGGTACCGGTAAAACTAGTATAATCACCTATCTAATTTTATTATTAATAAAATCTACAAAAAAAAATATTAATATACAATTAACAGCTCCAACCGGAAAAGCTGCATCTCGAATTACTGAAGTTGTATATCAAAAATTATCTACTAAAAATCTTACTGTAAAAGAAAAAAGGTTTTTACCTAAAAAAGGAATCACACTTCATCGTTTATTTAATATCCAAAAAAACACTAATGAAATACATTCATATAAATATATTAAAAAAAAAATTTCTAATATCGATTTATTAATTATTGATGAAGCATCTATGATCGATTTATATATGATGGAAAATATTTCTAATATTATCCAAAAAAAACAAAAATAATTTTTTTAGGTGATATTAATCAATTACCACCTATAGAAGTTGGTTCTGTTATAAAAGAACTATGCAAAAAAGCAAATAATAAATATAGTAAAGAATTTTCTCAAAAATTATCATTAATAACTCAAAAAAAAATTCAAAATAACACATTAGAAAATCATTTTAATATAAATGATACAATGATTGTTTTAAAAAAAAGTATAGATTTAAAAAAAATCAGGAATTGGAATTTTTTCTACACTATTAGAAAAAGAAAAGTATATTAATATCTCTTCTATCATTAAAGAAAAAAATTCAGATATAATCTGGAAAAAATTAAAAACAAAAAATCATTATTTTTGTATGTTAAAAGAAATTCTAAATATATATCAACATTATTGGATTTATGTGCAAAATAAAAAAAACAAACCAAAAAAATTATTGATTATTTTAATAAATATAGAATTTTATGTGCATTATTAAATGGTCCATTTGGGATTAACATGATCAATAATTATATAGAAAAAAATATGTATCATTCAAATAAAAACCCAGCCCAAAAAAAATATATCCCTGGTACCATGGAAAACCAATTGTCATCACAAAAAATAATAATTCATTAAAATTATTTAATGGAGAAATTGGTATATGTTTATTAAATAAGCAAAATAAATTAAAAATTTTTTTTTTATCTCATAAAAGAAAAATAAAAACCATTGATCCATCATTAATAACCCATTTTGAAGTAGCATGGTCCACTACAATTCATAAAGCTCAAGGATCTGAATTTTCTTATGTAACTTTAATTCTTCCAAACTACATCTCCAAAATATTATCAAAAGAATTAATTTATACAGGAATTACTCGAGCTAAAAAAAAAATTACAATATATTCTAATTTTACTATTTTAAAAAATACTATTAATTTTAAAAAAAAGAGATATTCTGGATTATATTCAAATATTATAAAAAATAAAAAAAATTAATAAGTTATTTAGTTATTTAGTTATTTAGTTATTTAGTTATTTAAGATTTTTATAATTATAAAAAAATACTTACAGGAGAATAGGATATTATCAAGGTTAGAAGTATAGTAAAGGTTAATTAGTATTAAATAATTTTATGGTTGCGGGGGTTGGATTTGAACCAACGACCTTCGGGTTATGAGCCCGACGAGCTACCTAACTGCTCCACCCCGCTATTACAATTATTATTATACTCTTTTATCTATAAAATACAATACTTTTTTATAAAAAATTAAAACTTATAAATATTTAAAAATCTATTTAAATTTTTAAATAAAGATTTATTTTAATACAGATAAAAGATAAAATATATCAACAAAAAATTTTGTACATTATAAATTTTTTATATATGTTTACAATTCTTTAAATTAAAAACAGTAGAATAATATGATCCCTAAAAAAAGACGGCAAGCACGCATTTTAGCTTTACAAGTATTATATGCATGGCAAATTTCTAAAAATAATTTAATTACTCAAATTAAAAAATTTATTCTAAAGAAAACAAGGATTTTTTATATAGACGAAATCTACTTTCATGAAATTATTTCTGGTGTTATTGATAATGTTATTTATTTAGATAAATTGATATCTCCTGTTTGTCAAAAAATATACAAAAAACTAGATTGTATTGAAAAAAATATTCTAAGAATTTCTTCATACGAAATTTTTAAACGCACAGATATTCCATATAAAGTAACTATTAATGAAGGAATAGAATTAGCAAAAATTTTTGGATCATGCACGAGTCATAAATTTATTAATGGAGTATTAGATTCTATTTTATTAATTAAGAAAAAAAAACATAAAAAAAATTAAATAATTTAATTTCATTAAGTAATAATTTTTTATTATAAAAACTTATATTTTTTAAAAAAATAATATAGTATTAATTTAAAAATTAAAATAGATAAATAATAAATATATATTTAATATATATTTAATATATAAAAAAAATAAAAAAAATGAAATAATTTATAAGAAAATTTTATAATATTTCTATGTTATTCTCACTTTAATAATTTCACTATTAACTTATGAAAATAAATAATAATTCAACATGATTATTTAAAAAATATTTAAAACATTAATAATTAATAAAAATTTTAAATGTATTTAAAAAAACTTTAAAAAATATTAATATTCTTGATCTAATTAATTATAATTTATTATTTTTCTATATATAATATAAACAGGACATTAATAAAAAATATGAATAAAAAAACAAAATATTATAAAAACAACAAAAAAATACCTAAACAATGGAATATAAAAAAAGCACATTTAATTGCTAAAAAATTAAATATTTTATTAACCCACGAACACTGGAAAATTATTTTTTTAATAAAGAAATTTTATAAAAAATATAATATTATTCCAACTACACGTATGTTATTATTATCTTTAAAAAAAGAATATAAAATGTTATTAACTAGTCAAGATTTATATATACTTTTTAAAAATACACCGATGAAAAACATAAGTAAAATTTCCGGTTTACCAGAACCTCAAACATGTTTATAAATTAATAAAAATAAAAATTAAAAAACATAAAAAAAAACACTATAAAAATTACAAAAATTGATATAAAAAACATAATACGTGACCATACTATATTATTAAAAAATAAACCACCAAAAATAGAAAAAAAATACCAAAACGATAGAAAAAATGTAGTAAACCATAAATATGTTACGTTAACATAATTTAATAAATATAATAAAAAATTTGAAAAAATTAAAAAAATAATACATAAATTTATATTTATTTTAGTTTTTTTTACTCCATATATTACAGAAAATAATGGAATTCCTGCATTCTTATAATCATTTAATCGAAAAATTGAAATAGAATAAAAATGTGATATTTGCCAGAAACTATACATAAAAAATATAATAATACAACAAATATCGAAAGTATTTTTAATAGCTATATAACCAACAATAGGTGGTAATGCTCCAGAAATACTTCCAATGATTGTTGAATAAAAATATTTTCGTTTACAAATATAAGAATATAATAAAATGTATATAAAAAAACCAATTAAAGATATAACTATACATAAAATATTAATATATACATAAAATATTATACATCCTATAAAACACAAAAAAAATGAAAGAAACCACAAAAAATATATTAAATATATATTATCTCCAAAAATACATAAAATTCTTTTTTTTGTTCGATTCATGCATTGGTCTATATCTTTATCAAGAATATTATTAATAATACAGGCCGATGAAATAATACATATCATGCTTATAATACTTTTAATTAATACACTATATTTTATCTGTCCTTTTGATGCTAATAAAAATCCACTAATCAGCGCTATAATATTTCCAAAAATTATTCCCGGTTTAAAAATTTTTATAAAATCAAATATATAGTAAGTATAAAAATAATAAATTTTTTTTAATGATTTAAATGTCCCATTACCCATAACGATCCTATACAAATAATACTTATAATTAACGCAGTAAAAAATAAAAAAACAGAATACCAATAATTTTTTATAAGATAATTTAAAATGTAAGAAATATTTATATTGAAAAAAAATTTGCATTATTGCAAATAAAAATATAAAAAATCGAGTAATTTTTATAGAAAAAAAAATCAAAATGTGAAATAAAAAACATAAAAATATATAGAATAACTGAAATAAAAAAACAATAATGTTTTTATTAAAAAAATAATTTTTTATGTTTATAAATGTATAAAAAAACTTTTTTATATTCATAAATAACCTTTGTTTATATATAAAATAATTCTTTAATAAAATATAGTTTTATAAGTAAATGCACAAAATTAAAATAATCCACATAATATCTAAAAAATGCCAAAAAAGATTAAAGCAAAGTAACGAACTACGTATATGTTTTATTTTTTGTAGAAAAAATATTTGTAATAAAATAATTACTAACCATAATATTCCGATTATCACATGAAAAAAATGAAATCCTAATAATACAAAAAAAGATGATATACATCCATGATATGTTGGATTAAATCCTAGTGATAATAAATGAGAAAACTCACGAAACTCAAAAAAAACAAATAAAATACCTAAAAAAAGAGTATTTAATAAAAATAAACAACCTAATTTTATTGATTTTTTATTTAACGAAGTTGTAGCCATTTTACAAGTTAAAGAACTTAACAAAAGTATTGTTGTTTCTAAAAACACAAGAGATAAAGAAAATATTTTTTTTTTAAAAAAATATAAATCATTTCTATAGTTTGACATAAATAAAAATACAATTAATAGAACCGCAAAAATAATACAATCACTCATCAAATAAATCCAAAATCCAAAAATACTATTCTCTTCTGATGTAGATAATTCTTGTTGACCGCTAGTGTCAACAATTTTTTTAACAGTATTACTCTGAACATTCATCTTCTTAATCATATTTAACCTTTTTTTATATTATTTAAAATAAATTTTTTTTCTTCTGCTTCAATTGTAGATTTAGAGATTATATATCCTTTATTTACAGTACAGTTATGTTTTATAAATAATAAAAAAATAAAAAAAACTGAAAAAATACTTAAATACCAAATGTGCCAAACCATAGAAAAACCAAATAATATGCAAAAAAAACCAATTAAGATTCCTAAATTACTATTACAAGGCATATGTATATCTTCATAAATGATATTATTATTTTTTTTGCTTTTTAAATTCTTATCTTGCCAAAAAGAATCTCTCTCTGTCACCAAAGGAAGGACAGAAAAATTATAAACAGGCGGTGGCGATGATATTGACCATTCTAATGTTCTTCCATTCCATGGATCACCTGTATAATCAATATAATCTATTTTTCTTCTATTTTTTATAGATAAATATAATTGTATTACCTGCGATAATATCCCTAAAAAAATTATAAAAACACCAATAGCAGCTATTATTAATAAATTATGAAATTTATAATCAATATTTTGACCAAGACGACGAGTCATACCTAACATACCTAATATATATAAAGGCATAAAAGCTATAAAAAAACCAATTAACCATAACCAAAATGAATAAATTCCCCACTTTTCATTTAACTTAAAACCAAAAATTTTTGGAAACCAATAAGTAATACCTGCAAAACAACCAAATACCACTCCACCAATAATAACATTATGAAAATGAGCCACTAAAAATAAACTATTATGAAAAACAAAATCGATAGGTGGTATAGATAACAGTACACCGGCCATTCCTCCTATTGAAAATGTAATTAAAAAACCAATCGTCCATAACATGGATAAATGAAGTCTAATACGACCTCCATACATAGTAAATAACCAATTAAATATTTTTACTCCAGTTGGAATAGCAATAATCATAGTAGTAATACTAAAAAAACTATTCACATGAGGTCCGGAACCCATTGTAAAAAAATGATGTAACCAAACAATAAAAGATAGAACGGTGATTACTATTGTAGCCCAAATTAATGAAACATATCCAAATAAAGTTTTTTTTGAAAATGTTGCTACTATTTCTGAAAAAATACCAAAAACCGGAAGAACAAGTATATATACTTCAGGGTGACCCCAAATCCATATCAAATTAATATACATCATCATATTTCCACCCATATTATTGGTAAAAAAATGAAAACCAACATATCGATCGAAAGTTAATAACATTAATGTAACCAATAATACAGGAAAAGATATTAATATCAAAACATTAGTACATAATGCAGTCCATGTAAATACAGGTAATTTAAACATTGTCATTCCTGGAGCTCGCATTTTTAAAATAGTAACTAAAAAATTAATTGCAGTTAATGTAGCCCCTATACCTGAAATTTGTAAAATCCAAATCCAGTAATCCACCCCTACCCCTGGACTATATTGAATACCTGATAATGGAGGATAACCTAACCATCCAGTTTTCGCAAACTCTCCCAACCCTAATGATAATGTCATTAATATTACTGAACCAGCAGTTAACCAAAAACTGATGCTATTTAAAATAGGAAAAGCGAAATCACGTGCGCCTATTTGTAGTGGGACTATATAATTCATTAAACCAATCACAAGAGGCATAGCTACAAAAAAAATCATTATTACCCCGTGAGCTGTAAATACTTGATCATAATGATGTGAAGGAAATAAACCAAGATATCCGCATGATACTAATACTTGTTGTAATCTCATCATAATCGCATCAATAAATCCGCGAATTAGCATAATAAATGCTAAAATTAAATACATTATAGCGATTTTTTTATGATCTACAGATGTTAACCATTCAGACCATAAATATGTCCATTTTTTAAAAAAAGTAATACTAATTAATCCACAAAAGAAAACAAAAAGGATAATAAAACACGTCATCATAATAACTGGATCATGATAAGGAATTGCATTAAAAGTTAATTTTCCAAGCATACTTACTCCATAATTGTATCTATTTTATTTTACTCTATTATATTTATTATAAAACTATACTTGATATTTAATCATATTAATTATTTTATAAAACAATAATGGATCTACATATGAAAAATATTGTATAAAAATATTCCCAGAAGGTTTAGAAATTTTTAAAAATTGTTTTTTAAAGATCAATTTATTTTTTGATAATTTAACTTCTTTAATCCACGCATTTAATCTAGAAAAATTTTCTACAATATGAACATTAAATTTCATATTCGAAAAACCTTTTCCACTATAATTAGCAGAAATTCCTTTATATATTCCTGTTTTACCTGTTTTTAAATTTAATGTAGTTTTCATTCCTGCCATAGCATATATCTGACTTCCTAAATCAGGAATAAAAAAAGAATTCATGATAGAATTAGATGTAATATTAAAATTTACTGCTGTATTTTTTGGTAAAAAAATTTCATTAATTGTTGCTATTTTATATTGAGGGTAAATAAATAACCAACGCCAATCTAAAGCTATAGCGTCAATAAAAAGTACCGGATTACTACTTTTTAATGATTTTTTAGGATCTAATAAGTGTGTTGATTTATAAGACAAAGTTGCTAAAAAAATTACTATACAAATTGGAATAATCCAAATTAGTATTTCTAAAAATGTTGAATGTGACCAATTCGGAATATAATGCTTATCCATATTAATTTCATTATATTTATATACAATATAAAATGTTAATAAAAAAACAGGAAGGACTATAGCTAGCATAGTTTTAAACGCTAACAATATTAATTCTAATTCAATACGAGAAATATCACCATTCACGCATACATATATATATTTACTATATTTATAGATAATAATTAAAAAAAAAACAAAAAAAAACATAGCGACCTTTTTATAATTTAAATAATTTTTTTTAAAATTCATTATTAGTACCTATTAAAAGTTTTTTAATTATTTTTATAAAAAAATATATTTTTTAAAAATTAAACATGTACTTATATTATAAAACATTAATTTTTTAATAAAATTTTTATAAATGTTTGTTTATTAATTATAATTATTAATAATAATTATAATTTTAATAACATTTAAATATAGTATATAAAAATATAACTACACAAGACATCGAGAACAATGTTATAGTATAAAAAAAATAAATACTTATTAAATAAATTATCTTAAACAAAAATAAAAAATTTTTTTTAATTATTTTTGTTTAAAACATTAAAATCATACATATGACATATGAAAGAACTTATATATAAAAAAAATAAAAAAAAAATTAATATTTTCTACTTTAAAATATATAACGATACTAAAAAACATATATTAAAAAATACTATTAAAAAACATTATAGAATAATCATTGTTTCAAAAATTTTTCATAATCTTTCTTTAATTCATAGACATAAAAAAATTTATTCAATATTATATAAATACATTCCACATAAAATATATTCATTACAAATATATGCCTATAGCACTAAAGAATGGAGTATTTTACCTAAAAAGATACATAGAGTAATTCAATGTTCAAAGAAACTCTATAAAAAAGATAACCAAAATTAAAAAAATATAAATAAATAAAAGATTTTAAATTTTTTCTTCTATATCAAAAAATTAAATTAAACTATTAAAATTTATAAAATATATATGCGTCTTAAAAAACAATAAAAATTCTAAAACACATCTAATATTCTAAAATAAAAAACGAACTTCAAAAAAAACCTTTTTTTAAATAAATAAAATATTTTTTTATCTATTTGCTAAAAAATGATATTTATAAAAAAATTAAATAAAAAAAAATATAAAATAATTTAAAATATATATTCATACATAAAATTATCTACAATTATAGAATATTATACATCACAGCTATAGCAAATTAAATTTCTACTTTAAAAAAATATTCTTTTAAATATATACTAATATATTAACATAACTTATTTAATTTCTTGTAATAATAAAAAAAAGTTTAATAAATCTTATAAGACACAGAATATAATTTTAAATAAAATATTAAATAAATTATAGTATATAGAAAAATAAAATATTTTAAATAAAAAGGAAAATAATGAACAGATATTTTAAAAAAAACATAAAAAAAAACTCTATTTCTATACCATTTGTTATTGATCAGACAGAACGTGGAGATCGTTCATACGATATATTTTCACGATTATTAAAAGAAAGAATAATCTTCGTTACCGGAGTTATCGAAGATAATTTAGCTAATATGATTGTAGCTCAAATCCTATTTTTAGAATCAGAAAATAACTCTCAAGATATATATTTATATATTAATTCTCCCGGGGGAATCATTACAGCTGGTTTATCTATTTATGATACTATGCAATTTGTAAATCCAGATATTAATACAATTTGCTTAGGGCAATCATGTTCTATGGCCGCAATATTATTATGCGCAGGTAAAAAAGGTAAGAGATTTTGTTTGCCTAATTCTAGGGTTATGCTACACCAACCTTTAGGTAGTTTTCAAGGGCAAGCTTCAGATATTTTTATACATGCAAAAGAAATAAAAAAACTAAGGATTCGGTTAATACTATATTGTCATATCATACTCAACAACCAATAAATAAAATCATAGAAGACACTGAAAGAGATTATTTTCTATCTCCACAAGAAGCACTTCAATATGGAATAATTGACGATATACTTTATAAAAAATAATCTATTTAACAAAACAATACATATACTGTATAACATATTTATATAAATAAAATAAACATAAGAATATAATATGAATAATATAGATAATAATAAAAAATTATTTTGTATTTTTTGTAATAAAACTCCAGAGAAAACAAAAAAATTAATTATAGGACTATCTGGTAATATTTGTACCCAATGTGTTATTTTTTGCTATGATACATTAAAAAAAATAATTATATATATAAAAAAAAGAGAAAAAAATGATTTAACTTCTCCATATATAATAAAAAAACATCTAGATAAATATATTATTGGTCAAGAAAAAGCTAAAAAAATTTTTTCGGTATCTGTTTATAATCATTATAAAAAATTAAAATATATCCAAGAAAATAAAAATAATATTGAATTAGAAAAAAGTAATATTTTATTATTAGGCCCCACAGGAAGCGGAAAAACCTTATTAGCAAAAACATTAGCAAAATATTTAAATGTTCCTTTTGCTATAGCAGATGCAACAACGCTTACTCAAGCCGGTTATGTTGGAGAAGATGTAGAAACTATTTTACAAAAACTAATAGAAAATAGTAATTATGACATTAAAAAAGCAGAAAAAGGTATTATATATATTGATGAAATAGACAAAATTTCTAAAAAATCAGAAAATTTATCCATAACAAGAGATGTGTCAGGAGAAGGAGTACAGCAATCACTATTAAAAATAATAGAAGGCACTATAGCTACAGTACCCCCTAAAGGAAGTAGAAAGCATCCGCAAGAAGATCTATGGAAAATTAATACATCAAATATTTTATTTATTTGTGGAGGAGCTTTTTGTAATATAGATAAAATTATATTAAAACGTGTACAAAAAACACTAGGTATTGGATTTCACAAAAAAATAAAAGACATTAATAAAATTGAAAAAAAAATATCAAAAAAAGAAAAGATACAACCTCAAGATTTAATAAAATTTGGATTAATACCTGAATTTGTCGGAAGATTTCCAATTATTGCAAATTTTGATAGCTTAACTCAACAAAATTTAATAGATATTTTATGTCAACCAAAAAATTCTTTAATAAAACAATATCAAATTTTATTTTCACTAGATAATATTCAATTAGAATTTGATAAAGAATCTTTAATAGAAATAGCTAAACAGGCTGTGTTAAAAAATACAGGTGCAAGAGGTTTACGTGCAACTTTAGAATCAATATTATTGAATACTATGTATGATATATCAATATTAAAAAATATAAAAAAAGTATGTATTAATGCTTCTGTAATAAAAAATAAAACAGCACCAAAATTAATTTTTTCAAAATAAATTTTTAATATAAATTTTAATTTATAAAATTTTCTACAATACATACATAAATTTAACATTTTCTTAAAATTTTATTTACAGTTTTATTTTATATCTTTTTAATAATTCTATATATTCTAAAATATTTTAACAAAAGAGAAAATTATGAATTTTAGGTGTTTTGAAACAATAGAAATTCCAGTATTACCATTACGAGATATGGTAATTTATCCTCATATGATTGCACCATTATTTATAGGACGAGAAATATCTATTAAATGCATAGAATTTTCTATGAAAAATAATAAAAAGATTTTATTAATTTCTCAAAAAAAATCAACCATAGAAAATCCACAAGAAAATGATTTATTTACAGTGGGAACAGTCTCTGTAATATTACAAATGCTAAAATTACCCGATGGAACAATTAAAATTTTAGTCAAAGGACTTAAAAGAGCTAAAATAACAGAAATTAAAAAGAATAACGTTTATTTTTTAGCAATAATAAACTATTTAAAATCTCCAAAAATTAATATAATAGAAAAAAAAGTACTTATTAAAACTACTTTAAAACAATTCGAAAAATATATTAAATTAAATAAAAAAATATCTATAGAAATTTTAAATTCTTTAAAAAATATTAATAACTTAGAAAAAATTGGTGATATTATTTCTGCTCATATCCCATTAAAATTGAAAGATAAACAATCAATTTTAGAAATGTCAAAAATTAATAAACGTTTAGAATTTTTAATGAGTATAATGGAGACAGAAATAAATTTATTGAAAATTGAAAAACGTATTCGAAACCGTATTAAAAGACAAATGGAAAAAAGTCAACGTGAATACTATCTCAATGAACAAATAAAAGCAATACAAAAAGAGTTAGGAGATCTTGATGAAACCTTAGATGAATATAAATCTTTACAAAAAAAAATAAATTTAGCAAAAATGCCAAAAACAGCCTGTAAAAAAAACAAAGACAGAATTAAAAAACTAAAAATGATGTCGCCAATTTCCGCAGAAGCTACTGTTGTACGAAGTTATATAGATTGGATGATTCAAGTTCCTTGGTATAAACGTAGTAAAATTAAAACAGATATCAAGTCTGCAAAAGAAATTTTAGATTTTGATCATTTTGGGCTAGAAAAAGTAAAAGAACGCATATTAGAGTATTTAGCAGTACAAAACCGAAAAAATAAAATCAAAGGTCCAATTTTATGTCTTGTAGGTCCTCCTGGAGTTGGAAAAACTTCTTTAGGTAAATCAATTGCTCGAGCTACCGGACGAAAATATATACGTATGGCATTAGGTGGAATACGAGATGAAGCTGAAATTAGAGGACATCGAAGAACATATATTGGATCTATGCCTGGAAAATTAATACAAAACATATCTAAATCTGGAGTAAAAAAATCCTCTTTTTTATTAGATGAAATAGATAAAATATCATGTGATTTGCGTGTAGATCCTGCATCCGCTCTTTTAGAAGTTTTAGATTCAGAACAAAATATGTCATTTAATGATCATTATTTAGAAACTGATTATGATTTATCTGAAGTAATGTTTATTGCTACATCTAATTCTATGAATATTCCGGCTCCATTATTAGATCGCATGGAAATAATACAATTATCTGGATATACAGAAGATGAAAAATTAAATATTGCAAAAAATTATTTAAGACCAAAACAAATTATAGAAAATGCATTAAAAAAAAGGAAAATAAGTATTCTAGATGATGCATTATTAAAAATTATTAGGTATTATACAAGAGAAGCGGGTGTTAGAAATCTCGAACGCGCCATTGCAAAGATATGTAGAAAATCAGTAAAAAAAATAACATTAGATAATAATCAAAAAATGATTATTATAAATAAAAAAAATCTAAAAGAATATTTAGGCATTAAAAAATATACTTATGGACAAAGAAATAAAATTAATAAAATTGGTCAAGTGATTGGTTTAGCTTGGACTGAAGTTGGTGGTGATTTACTAACTATAGAAAGCGCATGTATCCCTGGGAAAGGAAAGTTAACTTATACCGGATCGCTGGGAGAAGTGATGCAAGAATCAATACAAGCAGCACTAACTGTAGTACGTTCACAGGCTCATAAATTAAATATAAAAAAAAATTTTTATGAAAAAAATGATATTCATGTACATGTACCTGAAGGAGCTACTCCTAAAGACGGACCTAGCGCTGGAATTACCATGTGCACAGCTATTGTATCTTGTTTAACAAATATTCCAGTAAAATCCGAAATTGCTATGACAGGCGAGATTACTTTAAGAGGAATTATATTAAGTATTGGAGGACTAAAAGAAAAATTGATTGCAGCACATCGGGGAGGTATAAAAATCGTATTAATTCCTCAGGAAAACATTCGTGATTTAGAAGAAATACCTAAAAATATCATCTCAAATTTATCTATTTGTCCGGTAAATAATATTAAAGAAGTATTAAAATTAGCTCTAGAAAGAGATCCGTATATTAAGACTAATTTGTATAAAAATATAAAATAATACAAAAAAATATTTAAAAATTTTATACTTTATATTTATAGCTGGCAAAATAATTAGTCATTGCCAGCTTCTTTAACATTGATATCTTAATATAAAAAGTTAATTTTATTATATTAAAAATATCAATATATTATTTGGAACATATTATTATGTCAAAAATTAATTTTTTTTCAAAAAAAATATTAGCAATTATTATTATCGTAACAATTATGCTATCTATAATCTTTAATAGTATAGTGATTTACTTTATAAAAGATTATAAAAATCACGCTATTTTAATTAATAACGAAAAAATTTCACCTAAAATAATACAGTGTCTGTATTCTTTTAAAAAAAAATATCATCAGAATCAAGAAAAAAATAAAACAAATGATTTAGAAACTAATTTTTATAAAAATTATTATATAAAAAAATATTAATGAAAATAATTTATACTTCTTTATTAAAACAATATACACAAAAAATTCATTTTCACATTAATACTGAAAATATTAAAAATATTATTAAATCATCAAAATTCTTTAAAATAAATAATAAATTCAATTTAAATAAATATTTAAATTTTTTAAATTCTATTGAATTAACTAATGCTCAATATTTATCTGCTCTTAAAAATAAAAATTCCGTAAAATCTTTAATATTATTATTATTAAAATCAGAAATATTTCTTGAAAAATATGTTCATAAAATTATGAATCAGCATCTTGAGAAAAGAAATGTACAAATAGGATCATTTAATAGTTCTTTAACAGATTTAGAAAAAAAAATTCCATTTAAAGATATAAAAAACTATTATGTTTTAAATAAAAAAATTTTTTTTATCCAAAAAGAATAAAGTTAGTAATATTATGTTTTAAAAAAGCCCTTCCAACAATAAAAAATAATAATAAAATAAATAAATTTAATACAAAAAACATAAAGAAAACTACTCAAAAATACCAAAAAAAATATCAAATAATTAAAATAAAAAAAATAAAATATGCACAATTATTATTTCATAATATCCAACATAAAAAAAAATTTCATCAAAATATTACAAAACGTTTACTAGAAATAAAAAAAGAGTATGAAATCCTAAATACAAAATGGATTAATGAAAAAAATTCTTCTGAATTTATAAGAAAATTAAAACTAGATAAAATAGGAGACATTTCTAAATTAATTAAATATAAAAATAATTTTTATATTGTGATATTAAAAAATAAAAAAATTGAATATACTCACTATCCTGATATTATAAAAAAAATACAAAAAATCGTATTAATACTATTAATAAAATATCCAAAAATATAAAATTTATAAAAAATATTTCAAATTTATTAATAGAAAATCAATTAAATTTACCAAAAAATAATAAGAATATTTATTTAAAAAAATAGAAACAAAATGGATTACACAAGATAAGAAATCCCAATATCGTTATACACATTCATTAATGCATTTCATACAAAAAAATTTTTTTTAATCAAACTAATAATTTAACAAATAAAAACCCAATAAAAATTTTTTTATCAAACAAAAATAATGTATATATTTTACAAAAAAAACTATATCAACCAAAAAAAATTAAAAAATTGGAATGCGTTTATAATACTATTAAAAAAATTTTACAAATTAAAAAATTATATCTAAAAAATTCCTATTTAATAAAGAAATTTTTATCTAATAAAAATAATATAAATAACAATTTTTTAAAAAATAATAAATTAATATTACAACCAACAAAAACAATAACATTAAAAAACAATAAAAAAGATAAACAACTTAAAATAATTTTTAAATTACCTATACCAAAAAAAATAATTTCGTATATACAATACTTCATCAAAAAAATAATCAAGACCGATTATTAATTTTAAAAAATGTATTTTACCAATCTATTAGTGAGAGTCAGAAAAGAGAATTAATAAAAAAAATAAAAAATCAATATAAAAATTCAATTTTTTCTACTATATTAAAAAATATATTTCAAAAATCTACAATTCAATATAATGAAAAAATATTAAAAACGATTCAAGTATCTTAACATATATTAATATTTAATTATTATTAAAATATTTATATATTTAAAGTAATATTTTTATAAAAAAAAATCCTGTTAGCTACTATAACACCTATATCATTTAATTTGGCTGCTTCTTTCCAGATCTGACCAGATAATTAAACTAATAGCGTTAAGTATTTCTAACAGGATATAAAATTTAATATTGCTTTAATTTTAAAAAATTTATTTTTATAATTAAACAATAAATATATTGTAGAGTCAAGAAAAATATATTTTTTTTAAAATTAATTTATTTTTTAAAAAATTTCAAAAGATAGGATAAACATGAAAAAATATCAAATACTATCAAATATTTGGAGGCCTCAAACTTTTAATAATGTTCTCGGTCAAAAATATATTATCAATGCAATTAAAAATGGATTAGATACCGGGCGAATTCATCAAACATGGTTATTTTCAGGAAAACACGGAATAGGAAAAACTACTATTGCTAGAATTTTAGCAAAAAGTTTAAATTGTTTAAAAGGTGTAACTTCTAATCCGTGTCGCTCTTGTTCTCATTGTATTGATATTGAAAAAGGAAAATTCTTAGACTTTATAGAGTTAGATGCTGCATCAAGAACAAAAGTAGAAGAAATAAAAGTTTTATTAGAAACAATTCAATATTCTCCTATTAAAGGTCGTTTTAAAGTATATTTAATAGACGAAGTGCATATGTTATCTCGACATAGTTTTAATGCTCTATTAAAAACATTAGAAGAACCACCTAAATTTATTAAATTTATTTTAGCTACCACGGAACCTGAAAAAATTCCTTCCACTATTATTTCGCGTTGTTTACATTTTCCTTTACAATCTATAAAAAAAAAAGACATAGTATCACACTTAAGTTATATTTTAAAAAGAAAAATAAATACCCCGTTAGAAGTATTAAATAATATTGCAAATAATTCTTATGGTAGTATTCGAGATTCATTAAATATGTTAGAATTAGCTATTTCTTCTACTACAAATAATGAAATTACTATTTCTAAAGCTGCAAAATTATTTGGTTTTTTTGATAAGAATATAGTATTAACTTTAGTAAAAAATATATTAAATAAAAATATTAAAAATATATTAAAATTAATAGACGATGCTGAAAAAAATAATATATCATATGATAGTATCATGTTATCATTAATTAAGTGTTTTCATAAAATATGTATTTTACAAATTTTACCTAAAGAAAATTATCTTAATAATAAAAAAAAATCCACATATAAATATGATTTATATCAAATCTCTCAAAAAATTTCATTTAATAATCTTAATAATTATTATAAAATATTAATTAACGGAAGAAAAAATTTAAAATATACATCAAATACACGAATCATTTTAGAAATGACTATTTTTGAAATCTGTCATAAATAATAAAACTTTCAACTTAAATTTAATAATCATTAATTAATATTAAGTTATATTAAAGAAAAACAATAAATATTCAGTTCTGTATTTAATATTAACTCTTTAAAATCAAAGTTTTACATATAGTATTATTAAATATTTTAATAATGCTATAATAAATATATTTGAATTATTAAATAACGAGATTGTATAAATGTTTACTGAAAAAAATATTACTGAATTTATGAATCAAGCTAAAAATATGCAAGAAAAAAATAAAGAAGATGCAAAAAAATATACAAAATACAGAGGTAATAGGACAATCCGGAGCAGGAATGATTCATATTACTGTTACTGGAACATATGAATGTAAAAAAGTAGATATTAGTAAAGAATTAATAAATCAAAATAGCAAAAATATTCTTGAAGATTTAATTTCGGCAGCTTTTAATGATGCAATAAAAAAAATTTTAGATATACAAAAAGATAAATTAACTTTACAATCATAAACAAAAATTATATTTTTATAATATAAAAAACTGATATTTATATCTTATAAAATAAAAAAAAGAAATTAAAAAAATAAAATATTTTATATAATATATATTAAATATATTAAATATATTTTTATATACAATCACAAGACTTTTAAAAAAATATAGAAGAAATATATATGAACAATGAAAATAAAACGAAACATTCTTTTCAGTCAGAAGTTAAACAATTACTCCATTTAATGATTCATTCTCTATATTCAAATAAAGAAATCTTCTTACGAGAATTAATTTCTAATGCATCTGATGCTATCGAAAAATTAAGATTTTCCGTTATTTCTAATCCTAAAAAATTTATAAATCATAATAATACTGCAAAGATACAAATTTCTATTGATAAAACAAAAAAAACATTATCAATTTATGACAATGGTATCGGTATGACTTATGATGAAGTAAAAAATAATTTAGGAACAATTGCAAAATCAGGTACAAAATCATTTTTAAAAAATATTAGTAATGATAAAAAAGAAAAGAATGATTTTATTGGACAATTTGGAGTAGGATTTTATTCTTCTTTTATAATTGCAAAAAAAGTATGTGTATTTACTAAACATGCTCAAAACCTATCTGATACAGGAACATTATGGGAATCTGAAGGTCAAGGTGAATATACAATCGAAAAAATTAAACAAAAAGAATATGGAACAAAAATTATTTTATATATTAAAGAAACAGAAGAAGAATTTTTAGAAACTTGGAATATAAAAAACATTGTAAAAAAATATTCTGATCATATTTCTATACCTGTAGAAATAGAAAACTATGATGAAAAAACAAAGTTATTTCTTGGGAGAAAATTAATCAAGCACAAAGCATATGGACTAAAAATAAAAAAAGAAATTTCTGCAAAATCATATCAAGAATTTTATAAATATATAACACATGATTCTGAGGAACCATTATTATGGAGTCATAATAAAGTTGAAGGAAACCAAGAATATACAAGTTTATTATACATTCCTCAAAAAGCTACTTGGGATATGTGGCACAGAGAAAATAAACATGGTTTAAAATTATATGTTAAACACGTATATATTATGGATGATGCAATTCAATTTTTACCAAATTATTTAAGGTTTGTAAAAGGAATTATCGATTCTCAAGATTTACCTTTAAATATTTCTAGAGAAATTTTACAAGATAATAAAATTACGCAAAATTTACGAAAATCTTTAACTAAAAGAGTATTAACTATATTAAATAATTTATCTGAAACAGATGACATTAAGTATCAAAAATTCTGGAATATTTTTGGTTTAGTATTAAAAGAAGGACTAGCAGAAGATTCAATCAATCAAAAACAAATATCTAATTTACTTCGATTTACATCTATTAGTATGCAAAAAAAAGAACAAACATTATCGTTAAAACAATATATTAATAATATGCTTCCTGAACAAGAAAAAATATATTTTATTACAGCAGATAGTTATGAATCAGCAATTAATAGCCCTCATTTAGAAATATTTCGAGAAAAAAATATTGATGTACTTTTATTGTCAGATCGTGTTGATGAATGGATGATGAATTATTTGCCAGAATATGAAAATAAAAAATTTCAATCGGTAAGTAAATCAGATATTTCATTAGAAAAATTAATTAAAAATGATAAATTAAATATAGATCAAAAAGATCAAAATATAGATATTTTTATTGAAAAAAATAAAAATATATTAGGAAATCGTGTTAAAGATGTTCGTATGACTAACCGACTTATTAATACTCCTGTAATGGTATTAACTGATACAAATGATATGAGCACTCAAATGGCAAAATTATTTAGTGCAGCTGGACAACCTATACCAGACGTGAAATATTTATTAGAAATTAATCCAAAACACCCATTAATAAAAAAAATACAAAATATAAAAGATATAGAAAAAATTTCTATATGGATTGAAATGTTATTTGAACAGGCAATTTTTGCTGAAAAAGGAACATTAGATAATCCTCATCAATTTATTAATAGAATTAATAAATTGTTTATATCATAAATAAACAATTTTTTATTTATACATTAAAAATAATTATTTTTAATAAATAAGAAGGAGTGTAAAAGTATATTATGATCAAGATTGTTATGCTTGGAGCGCCCGGAAGTGGTAAAGGTACTCAAATGCAATTACTGTCTAATTATTATCGTATACCGCCTATATCTGTAGGCGATATACTACGTAAAAAAATTAATATTAATCAAAAATTTAAAAAAAATATCAAAAATTATATTAATAACGGAAAACTAGTAAATGATGATATTATTATTGAGTTAATAAAAAAAAGAATAGAAAAAAAAGATTGTAAAAGTGGATTTATTTTAGATGGTTTTCCGCGCACTATAAAACAAGCTGAAATTTTAAAGAATAATTTATTTACAATAAATTATATCTTACATTTAAAATTATCAGAAAAAAAAATTTTTGAAAGAATTTCTGGAAGACTTGTACATATACCATCTGGACGCTGTTATCATGAAAAATTTAACCCGCCTCAAAAAAAAAATAGGGACAACATAACTGGAGAAAAACTAAGTATTAGAAAAGATGACAATATTAATATTATTAAAATAAGATTATATGAATATCAAAAGTATATCAACCCATTACTTATATGGTTCAATAAAAATATGAATCAAAAAAACATAAAGTTTTTTGAAATTCAAACAAATGATTCAATTAAGAATATACATAAAAAAATATTATCTTTATTAAAATAATATAAAAATATATTTTGCGCTCTACGGGATTCGAACCTGTAACCTACAGCTTAGAAGGCTGTTGCTCTATCCAATTGAGCTAAGAGCGCGAAAAAAATTATATAATCTCTCTAAATATCTAGGTATTATTGAAAAAAATTATTTTGTAATAATAAATATATTATAACGAATAAAAAAATATATCAATACCGGAAATACACCATACTTTATAATAAACAATGATTTTTTTTATTATTATAAAAATTTAAAAATTATTTTAGGTTATATTTATATGATTACAAAAATAATGAAAGGATTAAAAATATCTAATCAAATAAAAAATAAAATAAGAAAAAAAAATAAAATTAAAAAAAAAAATAATAATAGAGCCCCTGGATTAGCTGTAATATTAATAGGTAATAACCCTTCTTCTTTAATTTATATTAATACAAAAATTAATGCTTGTTATTCAGTGGGATTTTTTTCAGCATACTGGCACTTATCTGAAGATACATGCGAAAAAAAAGTAGTAAAATTAATAAAAAAATTAAATAATAATAAACTTATTGATGGAATTCTTGTTCAATTACCTTTACCTCACCAAATGAATACAACCAATGTTTTAAATAGTATTGATCCATATAAAGACGTAGATGGATTTCATCCATACAACTCTGGATTATTATATCAAGGTTACCCTATGTTACGTGCATGTACGCCGCGAGGAATTATAACTTTATTAGAGTATTATAATATTGATTTAACTGGATTAAATGCAATAATTATTGGTAGTTCAATAATTGTTGGAAAACCATTATATCTTGAGTTATTAAGAACCAATTGTACGATTACTATCGCAAATAAATTTACAAAAAATTTAAAAGATCATGTAAAAATGGCGGATTTAATTATTATAGCTATTGGACATCCTAATTTTTTATATGGTGACTGGATAAAATATGGCGCAATTGTTATTGATGTAGGAATAAATTATATGCAAAAAAACAAAAAAATAGTTGGCGACGTACATTATGATTCCGTATCTTTAAAAACATCTTATATCACTCCTGTACCTGGTGGAGTTGGACCTATGACTATCGCTTCATTATTACAAAACACATTGGAAATTTATGAAAAATCTCAAAAAAATTTTAAGTAAAAAAAAATTATAAAAATCTATATATTGAATTATTTTTTGTATCTTGTATTTTAACTCCTAAATTTAATAATTTATTTCTAATTTTATCAGCTAACTCCCATTTTTTAATATCACGGTAATACATTCGTAATTTTATTAATTTATTAATAAAATTCATTTTTTTAGAATAAATAGAGGGATTTTGAAATAAAAATTTTTCTGGATTTGTTTTTAATAAACCTAAAATATTTCCAAAATATATAAGATCACTCACTAAAGCTCGCGCTAATATTCTGTTATTTTTATAAATCATATTAATATAACGGGATAAATCATAAAGCAAACTACAAACTTTAGGGGTATTAAAATCATCATTCATAGCATTATAAAATTTCTTTTTAAAATTATTTCGAATTTTTTTATCTTTAAAATCTAATACATCAGTCAATAAAATTAAATAGTTATCAGAGATCACAGTATATATGCGATTTAAAATTTTCTGTGAAATTATTAAATTATTTTCATTATAATACAACGGATGTCTATAATGAGTACTTAAAAAGTAATATCGAATAACTTCCGGATGATATTTCAATAATAAACTACGTATTGTAATAAAATTATTTAAAGACTTTGATACTTTTTTATTATTTAAAATCACCATTCCTGTATGCATCCAGAAATGTATTGGAAAATCACTATTAATACAACAAGATTGAGCTAATTCATTTTCATGATGGGGAAATAACAAATCAATCCCGCCCCCATGAATATCTACGCCATCTAAACAATAACGTTGGTGAATAGCAGAACATTCGATATGCCAACCAGGGCGACCTAAACCCCATGGAGAATCCCAAAAAACAGAATCTTTTTTATCGGTTTGTTTTTTAAGTAAAAAATTTTTCCATAACACAAAGTCCTTAATAAAAACATTATTTTTCTTAAAATCTGTATTTTTTTTATCATGAATATTTATTAACCGACGAGAAAGTTTTCCATATTTTGAACAATTTTTAATAGAAAATAAAACATCACCATTTTTTTCAATATATGCATATTTATTATTTATTAATTTTTTAATAATAGAAATTATATCAGTAATTGATTCAGTCACTTTAGGTTCATAATTTGGTTCTAAAAGTCCCAAAGAAAAAAAATCTTTTTTCATTTCTGAAATCATACGTAATGAAAAATTTTTTACTGATTCATTATTATTGATAGCTCTATTAATAATTTTATCATCGATATCTGTAATATTACGAACATAATTAGTTACATAACCAATATTTTGTAAATATCTTATAAGCATATCAAAAATTAAAAAAGTTCGAGCGTGTCCGATATGACAAAAATCATAAGTTGTAACCCCACAAACATAAATATTTATAATTTTTTTATATGAAAAAAAAAATTTTTCTTTCATTTTTGTTAACGTATTAAAAATCTTTAACACAATTCAGACCTCTAAAATAAAATTTAGAAAATAAATGTTTTATTTTTTAAAACTTAATAATCAAAATAATATATATTTCAATTTTATCATAGAAAAAATATTAAATATATCATAAAAAAATCATTTATAATTCATTAATAGGTAAATATTTTTGTTCAATATAAAATAAATAAAAAAAATAATATATAATGCTATAAATAAATGTATTATACTATAATATAGTAATATTTACGTAAAATAAATAAATTTATACAAGTAAATTATAAAAAGTATAAGTAAATAATTTTTTTTAATTCGAAAGGAATTAAAGTATAATAAATGGATAAATATAAATTAAAAATAATTTTAATTTTTTATATATTTATATGTTTTGATTTAAATAAGAAGGGGTTGTATGAATAATTCAATGGTAAAAAAACTAAAATTTCCTTGTTCTTTTACTTATAAAGTTATTGGAATATCTCAGCCAGAATTAACAAATAATATTATTAAAATTATTCAACTACATATTCCGGGCGATTATATTCCAAAAATAAAATCTAGTAATAAAGGAACATATTTATCAGTATCAGTAACAATATTTGCAAAAAATTTTAAACAAATTGAAAAGTTATATAACGAATTAAGTAAAATACACCTTGTACGTATGGTATTATAAAAAAATTTTGCGATGCGGTTATTATTTAATTCCGCACCGCAAAAGCCCTGCTAAATATATTATATCTTATTAATAATATTATATACTAATCACATTAGCAGCTGATGGCCCTTTTGCGCCTTCGGTAATTTCAAATTCAACACTTTGACCTTCTGCCAAAGTTTTAAATCCGTTGCTTTGTATAGCAGAAAAATGAACAAAAACATCTTTGCTTCCATCTTCTGGGGTAATGAAACCAAAACCTTTAGATTCATTAAACCACTTAACATTACCTTTAATCTTGGACATCTATATATTACCTTCGATTGAAAAATATAAACTATAGCTTATACCTTGCTGTTAATTCAATATTTATAAACTATTTCATCTAAAAAAATATTAGTATAAAAATCATAAAAAAATAATTTAGACATCAATAAGAATATAAAACATTTTTTAAAAAAATTTAAAATAAAATATTAATTTATTAAAAAACAAATACCTGGCAATGTCCTACTCTCACACAAGGAAGCCCTGCACTACCATCGGCGTTGAAATGTTTCACTTCTGAGTTCGAAATGGATTCAGGTGGTACCATAACACTATGTTTACCAGGTATATGTTTTTTAGAAAAACACCTCTGGTGTTGTAAGGTTAAGCCGATTGGGTCATTAGTACTAGTTAGCTTAACATATCACTATGCTTACACACCTAGCCTATCAACGTTGTAGTCTTCAACGTCCCTTCAGTATAGTATATATACTATACAGGGAAAACTAATCTTGAGGTAAGTTTCGTGTTTAGATGCTTTCAGCACTTATCTTTTCCGCATATAGCTACCGGGCAATGCCATTGGCATGACAACCCGAACACCAGAGATGCGTCCACTTCGGTCCTCTCGTACTAGAAATAGATCCTCTCAATTTTCCTACGCCCACGACAGATAGGGACCGAACTGTCTCACGACGTTCTAAACCCAGCTCGCGTACCACTTTAAATGGCGAACAGCCATACCCTTGGGACCTGCTTCAGCCCCAGGATGTGATGAGCCGACATCGAGGTGCCAAACACCGCCGTCGATATGAACTCTTGGGCGGTATAAGCCTGTTATCCCCGGAGTACCTTTTATTTGTTGAGCGATGGCCTTTCCATACAGAAACCACCGGATCACTAAGACCTGCTTTCGCATCTGCTCGCATTATCATGCTCGCAGTTAAACTGGCTTATGCCTTTACACTAACCTTACGATGTCCAACCGTAATTAGCCAATCTTTGTACTCCTCCGTTACTTTTTGGGAGGAGACCGCCCCAGTCAAACTACCCACCAGACACTGTCTCTATTCCGGATTACGGAATAAGATTAGAAAACCAATTTTTATAGGTGGTATTTCAAGGATGATTCCACTGATCCTGACGAATCAGCTTCATAATCTCCCACCTATCCTACACAATAAAAATAAATTTTCAATGTCAAGCTATAGTAAAGGTTCACGGGGTCTTTCCGTCTTGCCGCGGGTATACTGCATCTTCACAGCAAATTCAATTTCACTGAGTCCTGGATGGAGACAGCCTGGCCATCATTACGCCATTCGTGCAGGTCGGAACTTACCCGACAAGGAATTTCGCTACCTTAGGACCGTTATAGTTACGGCCGCCGTTTACCGGGGCTTCAGTCAAAAGCTTTAGGTTTCCCTGAACTTCATCGATTAACCTTCCGGCACCGGGCAGGCGTCACACCGTATACGTCCACTTACGTGTTTGCACAGTGCTGTGTTTTTAATAAACAGTTGCAGCCAGCTGGTATCTGCGACTAACTTAAGCTTCAAAAGTAAATTTTTACACTTATATGTTAGCGTGCCTTCTCCCGAAGTTACGGCACTATTTTGCCTAGTTCCTTCATCCAGGTTCTCTCAAGCGCCTTAGTATTCTCTACCTAACTACCTGTGTCGGTTTGTGGTACGATTTATTATTACCTATAGCTTAGAGGATTTTCTTGGAAGCATGGTATAAGTTACTTCATTATTTTCATAACTCGTATTCGTATCTCAGATTATACAGAACACCGGATTTGCCTAGAATTCTATCCTACATACTTAAACCAGGACTACCAACACCTGGATAACCTAACCTTCTCCGTCCCCCCTTCGCAGTAATATTAAGTACTGGAATATTAACCAGTTTTCCATCGACTACGCCTATCGGCCTCGCCTTAGGGGTCGACTTACCCTGCCCCGATTAACGTTGGACAGGAAACCTTAGTTTTTCGGCGAGCAGGTTTTTCACCTGCTTTATCGTTACTCATGTCAGCATTCGCACTTCTGATACCTCCAATATACTTTACAGTATACCTTCTAAAGCTTACAGAACGCTCCCCTACCCAACAAAGAATAAAAATTTGTTGCCGTAGCTTCGGTGCAATAGTTTAGCCCCGTTATATCTTCCGCGCAAGCCGACTAGACCAGTGAGCTATTACGCTTTCTTTAAATGATGGCTGCTTCTAAGCCAACATCCTGGCTGTTTATGCCTTCTCACATCGTTTCCCACTTAACTATGACTTAGGGACCTTAGCTGACGGTCTGGGTTGTTTCCCTCTCCACAACGAACGTTAGCACCCGCTGTGTGTCTCCCGTGATAACATTCTTCGGTATTCGGAGTTTGCATCGGATTGGTAGTCCGGGATGGACCCCTAGCCGAAACAGTGCTCTACCCCCGAAGATGAATTCACGAGGCGCTACCTAAATAGCTTTCGGGGAGAACCAGCTATCTCCCGGTTTGATTGGCCTTTCACCCCTAGCCACAAGTCATCCGCTGATTTTTCAACATCAGTCGGTTCGGTCCTCCAGTTGGTTTTACCCAACCTTCAACCTGCTCATAGCTAGATCACCGGGTTTCGGGTCTGTATCCTGAAACTTAAAAAGAATTGCCAATTTCAGACTCGGTTTCCCTACGGCTCCCTTAAACAGTTAACCTTGCTACAGAATACAAGTCGCTGACCCATTATACAAAAGGTACGCAGTCACTATTTAATTAAAATAGCTCCTACTGATTGTACGTATCTGGTTTCAGGATCTATTTCACTCCCCTAACCGGGGTTCTTTTCGCCTTTCCCTTACGGTACTAGTTCACTATCGGTCAATCAGGAGTATTTAGCCTTAGAGGATGGTCCCCCTATCTTCAGACAGGATTTCTCGTGTCCCGCCCTACTTATTGAATTATATTAAAAGTATATTTCATATACAGGACTGTCACCTTATATTGTTGATTTTTCCAAATCATTCTATTATAAACTTTTAATATTAATAATTCTAGGCTATTCCCCTTTCGCTCGCCACTACTAAGGGAATCTCAATTGATTTCTTTTCCTCGAGATAATTAGATGTTTCAGTTCTCTCGGTTTGCTTTATTAATCTATGTATTCAATTAATAATGACGTTCAATAACGCCGGGTTTCCCCATTCGGAAATCATCGGATAATAATGTTTCATAATCAACTTACCGATGCTTATCGCAGATTAGCACGTCCTTCATCGCCTCTGATTACCAAGGCATCCACCAAATACGCTTATTTGCTTAACCTTACAACCCACAGGTGTTTTTCTAAATTAATAATTATTCCAAATTTTTAAAGAACAATATTAAAACTTTTTTATTTATGAAACTTATAATATCATATTTTTATTTATTAGTATATAAATATTTTTAATTTTTGTCCCTTAGGGGATTTGAACCCCTGTTGCCGCCGTGAAAGGGCGATGTCCTAACCGCTAGACGAAAGGGACATTTAAAAAAAATATAATTACGTATTAATATATGTTACAGAATGCATCCAAAGAGTCAAGTCTTTTTTTATGTTTTTTAAAAAATATCATTTTTTATAAAAATTTTTATGTAACAAACGAATAAATAAATTAATATTTTAAATATTAAGTATTATATGAAACCACGAAAAAAAACGTAATCTGTATTACTAAAATACCTATCCTATCAGAAAAATTTTTTATTCCTTCTCTTTTACATAATAATAAGAATGAAGTCAAGTTACCATTTTTATTATAAGAAATATCATAAAAAAAGTTTTTTTATATAATATAACAAGTATGAAATATAAGGAATGTCATCATAAAAACTACATGAAATAGAATTTACAATACAATAAAAAAAATTAAATACCATATTTTATTTTAAAAATAAAAATTTCTCTAAATATTTTAAATTTTTTAACTAATATTTTAAATTTTTGGACAGCTTTCTTTAATATATAAACACGATAATTTTTGATTAATAAATAATATATAACTAATATTGTAATTCCACCTACTCCTAATCATAAAGAGTTTGTATTTTTTTTAAAAAAAAATAAATCTTTTAAATCATATAATAAACTTAATCCATCAATATTACTACCTATAATTTTTTGTTAGAATATTTTATTAAAGTATTTACTGTTTTTAAATTCTTTTAAATATCTATTTATTATATAAATAATTAAAAAAATTTTCTTTTTTAAAGATATAATAATATTAACTCTAAAATTTCCATTACCACAAAAATTAAAAAATATAACAAAAAAATTTATACCTACATATAATACAGAGATTTATTGATATAATATATTTTTTTCTTTGAAAAACATTTATGTATTATATAAGTGATAATAGATATTTAATAGGATTTCCAAATAATGTAATATATTTTCCCATTTTTTTCTAAAAGACTTTTTTGCAACATATCATAATCCTATGGTATAATAAAAAAAATTTAAAATTTTATTAATATATTAATTAAAAAAAATAAATTTTTTATACACTTGTAATATCATTACTTTATATACTAAAAATTAAAAAATTATTAAAAAAAAATTTTTTTAATAATTTAAAAAATTTGTTTTAAGTTCATTAATTCTTTTTTATAATTCTTTTTTATATTAAATTTACATATAAATTAAATAATATCTATGTCTATAAAAAAAATTTTACAATATCCAGATAATCGTTTACGAAAAATTGCGAAACCAGTCAAAAATATTGGACGAATAACTAAAAAAATAATCAGTGACATGTTTGATACAATGTTAGCACATAAAGGGATTGGATTGGCCGCAACGCAAATTAATATTCACCAACAAATTATTGTAATAAAAAAAAATATATACAAAAATCCATCATTAATTTTAATTAATCCTATTCTTTTAAAGTCTTCCGGAAACATTGCTATTAATGAAAGCTGTTTATCTGTACCAAACATTCAAAAAAAATTAATCGAGCATATTATATTCACGTTAATGCAATAAACTATAACGGAAAAAAAAATAACAATAAAAGCTAAGTCTTTATTAGCAATATGTATTCAACATGAACTAGATCATTTAATAGGAAAACTATTTATTGATCACCTTATATAAATATAACTTTATAAAATTTTAATATATTAAGATGTCTAAAAAAAAAATTACGTATTATTTTTGCTGGAACTAATGAGTTTTCACTCCAACATTTAAAATCATTATTTTTATCAAATTATATTATTAGTGCTGTTATTACTAAATATAATAAGAAAACAATTTCTCCTATAAAAGATTTTGCATTAAATCACAATATTTTTATATTACAACCTAAAAATTTAAATAAAAAAAGTTTTTATAATACAATTAAAAAATACAGGCAAATATTTTTAATTGTATGTGCATATGGTATGATTATACCTTCTTCAATACTAAAACTGTTTTCAAAAAAAGCAATAAATATACACGCTTCTCTGTTACCCCGATGGAGGGGAGCTGCTCCAATCCAATGGGCTATATTATCTGGTGATAATAATACCGGAATTAGTATTATTCAAATGAATGATCAAATAGATGCTGGAAAAATTTTATATTCCGTCTCTTGTCCTATTCATAACTCTGATACAACTAAAACAATATATAAAAAATTAATACCTATTTCAATAAACGCTATGCATCATATTTTAATAAAAATCATTAAAAATAACATTATCAATTCTTATAAACAAGATATAAAAAAAATAACTTACGCGCCCAAAATAAAAAAAGAACAGACACGGATATCATGGAAAAAATCAGCACAATATAATGAACGATTAATACGCGCATTAAACCCTTATCCTTATTGTTATTTTATTTTAAAAGATAAAATTATTAAAATAATACAAGCATCTGTATTATTAAATGATTATAAAAAAAACTATAGAATTGGAGAAATTGTGTGCGCCAATCAGTTAGGTATACAAGTATATTCAAAAAATAAATTATTAAATATAGAAGTAGTACAAATAGCCGGAGGTATACCTATACATGTTAGTCAATTATTACATTCTAAAAAATCTTGGTTTACTCCTGGAACTATAATATTATAATGTATCTTACAATAAACAATATAAATATTTTTTATAAATAAAAATAACGGCATAAAAATGCCGTTTTTATAAAGAATATATGTTTATAAAAAAAATCAAAAAAATTAACTTTAGAAATATATTTTAACGATGACGATCTATTAATTCAATATAAGCTAAAGTCGCATTATCACCTTTTCTAAATCCACATTTTAATATACGCGTATATCCTCCTGATCTTAAAGAAAAGTGCGGACCTAAATCATTAAATAATTTTTTAACTATTAAAATATCACGAATACGTGAAAAAATTAACCGACGATTAGAAATCGTATTATTCTTTGAATAATTAATAATTGGTTCTACAAAACGACGCAATTCTTTAGCTTTAGGAAGTGTAGTTTGAATATACTCATATTTTATTAATGAACACGCCATATTTTTTAACATGGCATTTAAATGATTTTTTTTTCTATTTAATAAACGTCCACTCTTTCTATGTCTCATAAATATACCTCTCTATATCATATATAAATATATGAAAAAAATATAGAAATAATTAATTTTCTAATAAAGTATCGGGAGGCCAATTATCTAATTTCATACCTAAAGATAAACCTCGAGAAGCTAATACATCTTTTATCTCAGTTAAAGATTTTTTTCCTAAATTTGGAGTTTTTAATAACTCTACTTCCATTTTCTGCACTAAATCACCAATATAATGAATACTTTCAGTTTTTAAGCAATTAGCAGATCTTACTGTTAATTCTAAATCATCAACAGGACGCAATAAAACAGGCTCAAATTCCGGTTTTTCTTCTTTAATAATCGGTTCTCGAACCCCTCTAAGATCTACAAATGCTTCCAATTGTTCTGATAAAATCGTAGCAGATTTTCGAATTGCTTCTTCAGGATTAATGGTTCCGTTAGTTTCTAAATTAATAATAAGTTTATCTAAATCTGTACGTTGTGCAACACGTGCTGCTTCTACATTATAAATAATTCGTTCAATAGGACTATAAGAAACATCTAAAAACAAAGTTCCGATTGTTCTATTATCTTCATAAAGTTTTTTTCTTGATCCGGCTGTAACATAACCTCGACCACGAATCACTTTCATTCTCATTTCAATAGATGCAGAGGGGCTAGTTAAATTACAAATTACATGATTTAAATTAATAATCTCTATTGATGCATCAGAATTAATATCAGAAGCTAAAACTGGACCCACACCTGTCTTCTTTAAAAATAAAATAACCTCATCTTTATTAAATAATTTAATTGCTAACCCTTTTAAATTTAACAAAACCTCCAAAATATCTTCTTTCATTCCTTCTTTTGGCATATATTCATGTAATATACCATTTATTTCAACTTCAGCTATAGCGCAACCTGGCATGGATGATAATAAAATTCTTCTTAAAGCATTACCTAAAGTATGACCAAAACCACGTTCTAATGGTTCTAAAATAATTTTTGAATGAGTTAAACTAATTTGTTGAATATCTACTAAACGTGGTTTTAAAAATTCTATTACAGAGTCCTGCATTCTTTTCCTCACTATCTGTATTATATAACATTACTTGGAATACAGTTCTATAATTAAATGCTCATTAATATCTAATAATACATCGCTACGTACAGGAATTCTCTTTATATAACCTTCCATTTTTTCGTTATTTATTTCCAACCAATCTGGTTTTTCTCGTTGAATCATTAATTCTAAAGCCGCTTTAATACGTATTTGATTTTTTGATCTTTCACGAATTGATATTTTATCATTTAATGAAACTTGAAATGAAGGAATATTAACAATTTTATTATTTACTAAAACAGATTTATGACTAATTAATTGACGCGATTCTGATCGAGTAGAACCAAATCCCATACGATATATAATATTATCTAAACGACGCTCTAATAAAGAAAGAAGATTATTCCCAGAATTTCCTTTTAATTTTGCTGCTTTTTTATAATAATTATGAAATTGTTTTTCTAATACACCGTATAAACGACGCACTTTTTGTTTTTCTCTTAATTGTATTCCATATTCAGATAAACGTAACTTACGAGAACCATGTTGACCAGGCGCTCTATCTATTTTACATTTAGATTCAATAGCACGGACCCCAGATTTTAACAATAAATCAGATCCTTCTCGACGAATTAATTTTAATTTAGGTCCTAAATATTTTGCCATATTACACCTTTATTTAAATTTTTAAAAAATTATACACGACGCTTTTTTGGTGGACGACAACCATTATGAGGAATGGGTGTAATATCTGTAATATTTGTAATACGAAACCCAACAGTATTTAATGCTCTAATTGTAGACTCTCGTCCCGGACCAGGACCTTTTACCATAATTTCTAAATTTTTTATTCCATATTCTTTTACAATATCAGCGCATCTTTCGGCTGCAACTTGTGCTGCAAAAGGCGTTGATTTTCGCGATCCTCTAAACCCTGAACCGCCTGAAGTAGCCCAACCTAATGTATGACCTTGACGATCAGTAATTGTGACAATTGTATTATTAAATGATGCATGTATATGAGCGATACCATCAATAATTTGCCTTTTAACTCTTTTTTTAAATGTAATGTTTTTGTTTTTACCATTATTTAGTAACCCTATCTTCATTCATCTTTATTTTTTATTAATTTTCTAGGCCCTTTACATGTACGTGCATTCGTTTTAGTTCTTTGTCCACGTGCAGGAAGGTGTTTTCGATGACGTAAACCGCGATAACAACCAAGATCCATAAGTCTTTTAATACTCATTTTATTTTCACGACGTAAATCTCCTTCAACAACAAGTTTTGAAATAATTATACGTAATTTTTCAATTTCTTGATCATTTAATTTATTTACTTTAATATTTGGTGCTATATTAACTGCAAAACAAATTTTTCTAGAACGTGAAATTCCAATTCCATAAATTGAAGTTAATGCAATAGATAAATGTTTATGAATAGGAATATTAATACCAGCAATACGAGTCACTTATATTACTCCAAAAGTTAAAAATTGAATAATGTATATCTTATAATATATAAAACAATAAAAGTTATATAATAATCTATAAAATTAAAGTTACTTTAATAATATTTTATATAATAAAATAACTACCCTTGCCTTTGTTTATGTTTTGGGTAATTATTACAAATTACACGAATAACATTTTTACGTCGTACAATTTTACAATCACGACATATTTTTTTAACAGATGCCCTAACTTTCATATATAACTCCTAAAAATTACTATATCTTTTTATGTTTTTAAATATAAATGCGCTTTTTTTAAAACCGATTTATATTGAGTAGACATAATAAATGTTTGTACTTGAGTTATAAAATCTATTATAACAACAACTATAATTAATAAAGACGTTCCACCAAAATAAAATGGAACACATAAAAAATAACGCATGATTTCAGGTGTTAAACAAATAAAAACAGTATATATAGATCCAATTAATGTTAACCGTAATACTATTTTTTTAATATATTTAGATGTTTGTATTCCCGGGCGTATTCCAGGTAAAAAAGCACCAGATTTTTTTAAATTATCAGATGTATCGTTAACATTAAAAATTAAACCGGTATAAAAAAACAAAAAAATATAATCAAAAAATATAAAGAACAAAATATAAAAAATGATTAGGACGTAAAGATAATAAAAAACTAAAAAATTGTTTTTTTCATTACAAATATTATAAAAATAAGTAGCTATCATTGATGGAAATAAAATAATACTTGATGAAAAAATTACTGGAACAACTCCAGCCATATTTAATTTTAAAGGCAAATAACTACTATTTTTTGAATATGTATGACGATTTTGCTGTTGTCTGGCATAATAGACAATAATATTACGCTGACTTTGTTCTATTACAACAACTAAATAAATAATCAATACCATAATTATGGTCACTAATAAACAATAAAATACACTTAATCGATGTAAAAAAATATATTTAATTGTATTTGCTATTGATTTTGGTAAACCAGATAAAATACCAGAAAAAATAATTAAGGAAATACCATTACCTAACCCCTTTTCTGTAATTAATTCACCTAACCACATTAGAAAAATAGTCCCAGTTACTAAACTAATTACTGCAGGAAAATAAAATTCAAAGCCAGAAGCAATTATAATATTTTTCATTCCGGGTATATATGGTAAACCAATAATAACACTAAAAGATTGAATGCATGCTAAAAAAAAAGTAATAAACTTTGTGTACTGATTAATTTTATTTCGTCCAAGCTCACCTTCTTTTTTTAGCTCCTTCAAAAAATTACACGTTACAGTTAATAATTCAATTATAATAGATGCAGAGATATATGGCATGACACCTAATGCAAATATAGATGCCCTACTTAAAGAACCTCCAGAAAATAAATTAAAAATTTCTAAAACAGAATTATGCTTCTGAATTAAAAATTGTTGTAATACGTCAACATTAATTCCAGGAATTGGAATAAATGATCCTATTCGAAATATTAAAATTGCTCCAATTAAAAACCAAATTCTATTTTTTAAATTATTTATATTTTCCATTTTATTTTTTCTATAAAAATATATAGTATTATATATAATATTGTTGCGTTATTTAATGCAACCACCTGCAGATTCAATGATAATACGAGCACCTTTTGTTACTTTTAAACCTGAAATAGATATTGGTGAAAAAATATTTCCAGAATAAATAATTTTAACAAATTTTATTGTTTTTTTTGATAATATTAAATTTTTTAAAACATCTAATGTAATATCAATTTTTTCTTTAATTTTTAAGAGTTCTGATGTTCTGACTTCAGCAGTAATTCTTTGTTTTTTAGATATAAATCCAAATTTTGGTATTCGTCTATATAATGGTGTTTGCCCTCCTTCAAAACCACGACGAACTTTTCCTCCTGCTCTAGATTTTTGTCCTTTATGACCACGACCTCCCGTTTTTCCAAATCCAGAACCTATTCCACGGCAAATTCTTTTTTTTTGTTTACGATTATTTAACGATAAAGATAAAGTATTTAGATACATCTTTTTTCCTTCTCTTTTATTTGAATCATATAATAAACTTTTTTTATCATCCCTCTAATAGAAGGAGTATCTTCACGAATTACAATATCACCAATATAACGCAAACCTAAACCTTTAATTGTAGATTTATGTTTAGGAATCCTTCCAATTATACTTTTGATTTGTTTAATAATTATTTGTTTCATATATTTACTCTTTTTTTATAAAAATAATTTAATTGGTTTATTTCTTTTGCGCGAAATAATTTCTGGAGATCGAATTTTTTTTAATCCATTTATCGTTGCTCGCACAACATTAATAGGATTGGTTGAACCATATATTTTAGCTAAAATATCATGTATACCTACAACATCTAAAATAAAACGCATAGCACCTCCCGCAATAATTCCTGTCCCCTCAGATGCTGGTTTCATAAACACCTTTGAACTAGTATGAATACCTATCACAGAATGTTGTATCGTTTTTTTAAACAAAGGTATTTGAATCATATTTTTTCTTGCCTGTTCCATAGCTTTTTGAATAGCAGAAGGCACTTCACGTGCTTTTCCATAACCAAAACCAACTCTACCATTACTATTGCCTACTACGGTTAATGCTGTAAAAGAAAATATTCGCCCTCCTTTTACTGTTTTAGAAACTCGATTTACTGCAATTAATTTTTCCTTTAATTCACTATGTAATCCTTTTGTTTCAAAATTCATATATATAAAATCCTTATACTTAAAATATTAAGCCGAATGAACGAGCTGATTCAGCTAATGATTTAATGCGACCATGATATTTAAAACCAGAACGGTCAAAAGAAACTTTTTTAATTCCTTTTAATAAAGCACGTTTAGCAATTAATTCACCTACTAAACGTGCAGATATTTTATTTCCAGTATATATTTTTGCTATATTAAAATGATTTTTTTCTAAAGTTGACGCACACGTTATTACTCTTGCATTTTCATTCGAAATAATTTGTGCATATATATGCTTAGAGCTACGATGAATAATTAAACGAAAAAGCGATTTTAATTGAATTTTTTTTCTTAATTTCATATAACGCCGCATACGTGAAGAATTTTTATTCACCTGACCTTTCATATTATTTCTTTTTTGCCTCTTTAATTATTACTTTTTCATGAAAATAACGAATTCCTTTACCTTTATAGGGTTCTGGAACACGATATGCTCTTATATTAGCAGCAACCTGTCCTACTAATTGTTTATTTACACCGGTTAAAGAAAGTTCCGTATTAGATAACACATCTACCGTAATATATTTTGGTAAATAATATATAATAGGATGCGAGAAACCGAGAAATAATTTTAATATGTTAGTATGCTCTAAAGTTACACGATAACCTACACCAAATAACTGTAATTTTTTAGTATACCCATTTGTAACTCCAAAAATCATATTTTGTAAAATTGAACGACATGTACCTGCTTGCATCCAACCATACGATTCTGATATATGATTATGAGTAACAAATAACATATTTTTTTTATAATTTATTTTAATACATTTATGTATACGATATTTTAATAATCCTAAATGACCTGTAATAGTAATTACAGGTATATCGCTCAAAGATATTGAAATAGATTTAGGTATATTAATAGGTAATTTTGCGACTCGAGACATACTTTAACTCTCCAAATAATTTATATTATTCCACATAACATATTATTTCTCCGCCTAAATTTTTTATACGTGCAACACGATCTGTTAAAATACCACATGATGTAGATATAATAGCAATACCTAAACCTTGCATAATAAGCGGAAGATCTTTTTTTTTACAATATTGACGTAACCCTGGCCGACTAACTCGCGAAATATTTTCAATAACCGGTTTACCTTTAAAATATTTTAATACTATTTCTAAAACTTGATATGTCTTTTTATAAATATGATAATTTATAATATATCCTTCGCTTTTTAATACTTTAGTAATATTTTTTTTTAATTTAGAAAATGGTATAGTAATAGAAATTTTATTTGCGCGTTGTCCATTACGAATACATGTAATCATATCTGATATTGGATCTTGAATACTCATAAATATATTTCTCACTTCTATAAATAGAACAATATTTTTAAAAGACAACTACCAACTAGCTTTTGTTAACCCTGGAATTTCTCCTCTCATTGCTGATTCTCTTACTTTCATACGACTTAAACCAAATTTACGGAGAAATGCATGAGGACGTCCAGTTTGTCGACAGCGATTTCGTTGTCTGGAAGGACTTGAATCTCTTGGTAAAGTCTGTAATTTTAACATGGCATTCCAACGGTCTTTTTCTAAAATACTTTGATTACATATAATTTTTTTTAATTTACATCGTAGTACATAAAATTTTAAAGCTAATTTAATTCGTTTAACTTCACGCGCTTTCATTGATTGTTTAGCCATCTTATCTTCTCTTATTATATATTATATAATTAATATCTTTTATTTTTTTCGAAAAGGAAAATTAAAAGCTGATAACAACGCCTGTCCTTCCATATCTGATTGTGCTTGTATAGTAATAGTAATGTCCATCCCTCTTATAGCATCAATTTTATCATAATTAATTTCAGGAAAAATGATCTGCTCACGTATACCTAAACTATAATTTCCCCGGCCATCAAATGAACGGACAGGCATGCCACGAAAATCCCGTATACGAGGAATAGCAACAGTTATAAGTTTGTCAAAAAAATCCCATTTTCTATTGCCTCTCAAAGTTACTTTGCATCCAATAGGATATCCTTTACGAATTTTAAAAGTTGCAATAGATTTTTTTGCTAACGTTACAATAGGTTTTTGACCAGAAATCAATTGCAAATCATTAATTGCATTATTTAACACCTTTTTATCAGAAATAGATTTTCCAAGACCCATATTTAATGTTATTTTTTTAATTTGCGGAACCGCCATCACTGTTGTATAATGAAACCGTTTTAAAAGAATCGGAATCACGCTATTTATATAATAAGATTTTAACCGTGCTATCCTCATTATATCCAACTCCTCATTGTTAAATAACTTCATTGGTTGATTTAAATGCACGAACTTTCTTGTTATTTACCCAAATAAATTTTATTTTTCTTTTATTATTTTTTTATCAAAAATTGCTAAATTAGATAAATCAATAAATGCTTCTTTACTAATTATACCACTTTGTTTTTGTTTTGAAGGAACTGGTTTTTGATGTTTTTTTACCATATTAATTCCTTCCACAATAGCTTTATTAGATTTTGGACAAACCAGTTTTACTATTCCAGTTTTTCCTTTATCTCGTCCAGTTAAAACAATAACATAATCATTTGAACGTATTTTGGCAGACATATTATTTTTACCTTAATAATTATAATACCTCAGGAGCTAATGAAATAATTTTCATAAATGATTCATTTCTTAATTCTCTAGTAACAGGCCCAAAAATACGAGTACCAATTGGCTGCCCTGTGGTGTCATTTAAAATAACACAAGCATTTTTATCAAAACGAATAGTTGAACCATCAGTACGACAAATACCTTTTTTAGTACGAACTATAACCGCTTTCATAACATCACCTTTTTTTACTTTGCTTCGAGGGATTGCATCTTTAATTGCTACTTTAATAATATCCCCAATATTAGCATATCGACGTTTTGAACCACCTAAAACTTTAATGCACATAGCTAATTTTGCACCAGAATTATCTGCAATATATAGTATTGTTTGTACTTGAATCATACTTAACCTTTTTTAAGAAATGTTTATATATATGTAAAATAAAAACCAATATATTGAAGACATGAAATGAATTTTCTTGATTATTCATGTCTCCTTCATTTTACAAAGTACTTTAAAGTATCGATCGTTTTAATATACGAACTAAAATCCATGCTTTGGTTTTAGATCTAGGTCGGCACTCACAAATTTCTACTAAATCTCCAAGAGAACAGGAATTATTTTCATCATGTACATGTAGTTTTGTTTTTTTACTAATAAATTTTTTATATATAGGATGTTTTATTCGACGATGTACCGTAACTACAATAGATTTCTGCATTTTATTACTTGTAATATACCCCTGTAAAATATTTTTTTTTTTCATTTTATAATATTTTTCCGATATGTTATTATAGTTTTAATACGTGCAATATTACGTTTCACGCATTTAATTAAATGAACTTTTTTTAATTTTCCGGAAGATAATTGTAAACGTAAATTTAATTTTTCTTTTAATAATCCAATTAATAATTTATGTAATTCCAAAGTATCTTTTTGATTTATTTTTTTCATATATTACATTACCGTTTTTAATATAAAAGCAGTTTTAATAGGTAATTTTGATGCCGCTAATTTAAATGCAACACGCGATTCTAATTCAGATATTCCATCTACTTCATATAAAATTTTACCAGGCTGAATTAATGCTACCCAGTATTCAACATTTCCTTTACCTTTTCCCATACGTACTTCTAATGGTTTTTGAGTAATAGGTTTATCTGGAAAAATACGTATCCAAACTTTACCTTGACGTTTTATTGAACGTGTAATTGTACGTCGTGCTGCTTCAATTTGACGTGCAGTTAATCTTCCTCTAGCTATTGCTTGTAAACCAAAACGCCCAAAATGGATAGAATTTCCAATAGATAAACCACGATTTTTACCTTTATGCATTTTACGAAACTTTGTACGTTTAGGTTGTAACATTTATTACTCCGAAATTTATTTACGATACTTACGAGAAAATTTTTTCGTTAAAACAGCAGGTAAAATTTCTTTTTTTTGAATATTCCATTCCTCCTAAAATTTCACCCTTATAAATCCATACCTTTACCCCAATTATTCCATAAGTAGTATGTGCTTCAGATGTATTATATTCAATATCTGCTCTTAATGTATGTAATGGCACTCGACCTTCACGATACCATTCTCTCCGTGCTATTTCTACCCCACCTAAACGTCCGCTAACTTCAACTTTAATTCCTTGAGCCCCTTGGCGCATTGCATTTTGTACGGAACGTTTCATTGCTCTACGAAACATAATTCGCCTTTCTAATTGCGATGCAATATTATTAGCTACTAATTTAGCATCTAATTCTGGTTTTCGTATTTCTGATATATTTATTTGCACTGGAACGTTTGCAATTTTAAAAATTTTTTCTCTTAATTTTTCTACATCTTCTCCTTTTCTCCCTATTACAATACCAGGGCGCGCTGTATATATCGTAATCCTAATACTTTTAGATGGACGCTCAATAATAACTCTAGATATTGACGCTTTTATTAATGTTTTTTTTAAAAAAGAACGAACTTTAAAATCACTATCTAAATAATTTGGAAACTCTTTTTTACTTGCAAACCAAATAGAATCCCAGGATTTAATAATTCCTAATCTCATCCCGGTTGGATGTACTTTTTGACCCATTATTATTCTCCAGAACGTAAACTAATATCAGATAATATAATTGTAATATGACTCGTTCTTTTTAAAATTCTATCAGCACGACCTTTTGCTCGCGGCATCATACGTTTCATAACTGGACCGCTATCTACAAAAATTTTAGATATGACTAAAATTTCTTTTTTCAAACCATAATTATTAGTAGCATTTGCTATTGCAGACCGTAATACTTTTGAAACTAAATTTGCTGCTTTTTTATTAACTTTAGATAAAATTCTTTTCGCTAATAAAACACGTTTCCCTCTAACTAGATTTACAACTAATCTTATTTTTTGCGCAGAAGAACGCACCTGTTTATATTTAGCAAATATATCCATTTATATTTACATCCTCTAATATTTTACTTCAATGTTTTTTAATTTTTTTATCTGCAGTATGTCCTCGATACGTACGAGTAATTGAAAATTCTCCTAACTTATGCCCTACCATTTCTTCTGTAATAAAAACAGGAATATGTTGACGTCCATTATGTACGGATATTGTTAAACCAATCATATTCGGAAAAATAGTTGAACGTCTAGACCAAGTACGAATCGGCTTTTTGCTATCTTTTTTTAAAGATATATCAACCTTTTTAAATAAATGTGCATCTACAAAAGGACCTTTTTTAAGGGAACGCGGCATATATCATTTTCCTATTATTTAATTCGATGACGTATAATAAATTTTCAGTCCGTTTATTTTTTCTAGTTTTATAACCTTTAGTTTTCAAACCCCAAGGACTAACTGGGTGTTTACCAAAATTTCTTCCTTCACCCCCCCCGTGCGGATGATCAACAGGATTCATAGCTGTCCCGCGCACCGTTGGACGAATACCGTATCGACGTGATGCCCCTGCTTTACCTAAAACACGCAACATGTGTTCAGAATTCCCTACTTCACCAATAGTTGCTCGACAGTTTACATGAACTTTTCGTAGTTCTCCGGACCGTAAACGCAACGTTGCATATTTCTCATCTCGAGATAAAAGTTGTGCATAACTACCAGCAGAACGAGCAATCTGACCTCCTTTCCCTAATTTCATTTCAATATTATGAATAATTGTACCAACAGGAATATTTTTTAAAGGTAATGCATTTCCTAAACTTACCATAACTGTAGGTCCAGATTCTATAACATCACCTTTCTGAATGCCTTTAGGTTCTAAAATATAATGTCTACTACCATCTTGATATAGCAATAAAACAATATTCGCAGATCGATTTGGATCATACTCTATATTTTTTACTATTGCACTAATTCCATCTTTATTTCTTTTAAAATCGAGAATCCGATATAATTTTTTATGTCCTCCTCCGATATGACGAGTAGTAATACGTCCATAATTATTACGACCCCCTGTCCTTTTTTTCTTTTGTAATAATGGCCCATAAGGTTTCCCTTTATATAAATGTTTAGATACAACTTTAACAACATGACGTCTTCCAGGAGAAGTGGGTTTACACCTTATAATTACCATAAATACTCCTATATTATGAATTTTTATTATTTAAAAAATTTAAATTTTGTCCTGATTTTAAAATAATATACGCTTTTTTCCAATTATTACTTTTTACTATTTTATTTTTTTTACGTTTTTTTCCTTTTATTACTAAAATATTTACTTTTTTAACATATACCTGAAATAATTTTTCAATTGCAATTTTTATTTCAAATTTTGTAGCGTCTTTTAATACTTTTAAAATTACAGTATTATTTTTTTGCATATTAATTGAAGTTTTTTCTGATATATGCGGTGATAATAATAAATTTAATAATCGTTCTTCAGAAATCATATAAATACTTCCTCAATATTTTTAATAGCTTTAATAGTAACTACTATATTTTGATAAGTAATTAATTTTATAGGATTGATTTGAGAGATATTTATAACATCTATGTAATATAAATTTTTTGCAGCAAGGGATAAATTTTTATTAATATAATGCGTAATAATTAATGCATTATTAATTTTAAAAATATTTAATTGATTTAATAAACTTTTTGTTTTTGGAGAATCTATATTAAATTTATTGAAAATTAATACACGATTTTGTCGAATTAATTCAGAAAAAATACTTTTTATTGCACCTTGATACATTTTTTTGTTTATTTTTTGTTTATAATTTTTTGGTTTAGCGGCAAAAGTTACCCCTCCTGACCTCCAAATAGGACTCCTTAAAGATCCTGCTCGTGCTCGACCAGTGCCTTTTTGTCGCCATGGTTTTTTTCCAGATCCAGATACTTCCGATCTACTTTTTTGAGATTTACTACCTTTTCGCCGACTAGATAAATACGAAGTGACTACTTGATGAATTAAGGGTTCATTTAAAGATTTTCCAAAAACAATGTCAGATAACGTCAACATTTCTTCTGAATCTTGAATTTCTATTTCCATATTTTTATCACTCCTAGTGTGTCTTTTTAACAGACGGTTTAATAATAATATTATTTCCATTAAATCCAGGAATCGCTCCTTTGATTAAAAGCAAATTTTTTGAAATATCTATTTTAATAATTTTTAAATTTTGAATAGTAACACGTGTATTACCTAAATGCCCAGACATTTTTTTCCCTTTAAAAACACGACCAGGAGTTTGATTTTGACCAATTGATCCAGGCGCTCTATGAGATAATGAATTTCCATGAGTAGCATCTTGCATACAAAAATTCCATCTTTTTACTGTACCTGAAAACCCTTTCCCTTTAGAAATTCCAGTTATATCTACCATTTTAACTTTAGATAATAAATTTAATGTAATTTCGTATTTTAATTTATACTGATTAATATCATTAGTACGAAATTCCCATAAACCACGTCCTACATTAACCCCTGATTTTAAAAAATGTCCTGTTTCTGGTTTTAAAATATGACTGTTTTTTTTTATTCCCGTAGTTACTTGAATTGCATTATAAGAATCAGTACGTAATGATTTAATTTGTGTTATAGTATTTTTTAAAACTTCAATTACAGATATAGGTACTGAAATACCGTCATCTAAAAAGATACGAGACATACCTATTTTTTTACCAATTAAACCTATCATATCATGTATACCTTTATGATTGAATAATATATAAAAATTAATAACTATTACTACCCTAAACTAATTTGTACATCTACACCAGCCGCTAAATCTAACCTCATTAATGCATCAACTGTTTTTTCAGTTGGTTGCACAATATCAATTAATCTTTTATGGGTACGAATTTCATATTGATCACGAGCATCTTTATTAACGTGGGGAGAAATTAAAATTGTAAAACGTTCTTTACGAGTCGGTAATGGAATAGGGCCTCTAACTTGTGCTCCTGTACGTTTCGCTGTATCTACAATTTCAGTAGTAGATTGATCAATTAATCGATGATCAAATGCTTTTAAACGTATACGAATTCTTTGACTAGACATAAATTATAATACTCCTTTAATAAAAAGAAAAAATTCAATTTTCTTATTATTTCAATTTAAGTGCTCACCTAAAATTATATAAATATTTGTCATATCAATATTTTTATAAAATATACTTTTAAAAAATTATAAAATTCATTAAAAAAGTATATTGTTTATTTTAATTATTCCTAATAAATTATATTTTATAATATTACGTAAAAAATATTTTTATTGTCAAGATAAGAGTTTTATTAACTCTAACCTTGACAGATTCATCATATATTACTAAAGAAGAAAATTCAAAATAGTATTATTATTCAAGTACTTTTACAACAACACCTGCACCTACAGTACGTCCACCTTCTCTAATTGCAAAACGCAATCCATCTGCCATAGCAATAGGATGTATTAATGTAACAATCATTTTAATATTATCACCGGGCATAACCATTTCTACATTTTCAGGTAATTCAATAAATCCCGTTACATCGGTAGTACGAAAATAAAATTGCGGTCTATATCCTTTAAAAAACGGTGTATGTCGACCCCCTTCTTCTTTCGATAAAATATATACTTCTGATTCAAATTTTATATGAGGATGAATAGTTCCCGGTTTAGCTAATACCTGTCCTCTTTCTATCTCTTCTCGTTTAGTTCCACGTAATAAAATTCCTACATTTTCTCCTGCCCGCCCTTCATCTAACAATTTTCGAAACATTTCAACACCAGTACAAATTGTTTTCGTAGTTGCTCTAATACCTACAATTTCAACTTCTTCACCAACCTTTAAAATACCACGTTCTACACGACCAGTTACAACTGTCCCGCGACCAGAAATAGAAAATACATCTTCAATTGGTAATAAAAATGGTGCATCAATAGTGCGAATAGGTACAGGAATATAAGTATCTAAAGCAGAAGCAAGTTCTAAAATTTTATCTTCCCAAATTTTTTCACCCTCTAATGCTTTTAAAGCTGAACCCCTAATTATTGGTATATCATCACCTGGAAAATCATATTGAGTTAACAAATCTCGAACTTCCATTTCAACCAATTCTAATAACTCTTCATCATCTACCATGTCACATTTATTTAAAAAAACAATAATATGTGGAACGCCTACTTGTCTTCCTAATAGAATATGTTCTCTTGTTTGTGGCATAGGACCATCAGTTGCAGCAACTACTAAAATTGCCCCGTCCATTTGAGCCGCTCCGGTAATCATATTTTTTATATAATCTGCATGACCTGGGCAATCTACATGAGCATAATGCCTTTCAGATGTATCATATTCCACATGGGAAGTATTAATTGTTATTCCTCTCGCTTTTTCTTCAGGAGCATTATCAATTTGTTCAAATGCACACGCATGCCCACCAAATTTTTTCGATAATACCGTAGTAATTGCCGATGTTAATGTTGTTTTCCCGTGATCTACATGACCAATAGTTCCTACATTAATATGCGGTTTAGAACGAGTAAATTTTTTTTTAGACATCAACAAATTTCCTTCTTTACATTAAATATATTTAAAATATATTAAAATAAAAATTATGAATTTCTTTTAGATATAATTTTATCACAAATTATATTTGGAGCTTCAGAATACTTAAAAAATTCCATGGAATAAGACGCTCGACCTTGTGTTTGTGATCTTAAATCTGTTGCATACCCAAACATTTCCGATAATGGAACATAAGATTGAATGTTCTTACCTCCCAATAAATCATCGTTCATTCCTTCAATAATACCACGACGTCTATTAATATCACCTATAACGTCGCCCATATAATCTTCAGGTGTTTCTACTTCTACTTTCATAATTGGTTCTAAAATAGTTGGATTAGCTAGTTTAAAGGCAGATTTAAAGGCATAAGATGCTGCCAATTTAAAAGCTAATTCGGAAGAATCCACATCATGATACGAACCGTAATATAACCGTACCGTTACATCAACAACTGGATATCCTGCTAATGGTCCTGATTTTAATTGTTCTTGAATCCCTTTATCTATTGCTGAAATATATTCTGTTGGTATCACGCCACCTTTAATATCATTGATAAATAAATAACCTGAATTTTTTGGATTAGAAGGAAATAAATCGATAACAACATGACCATATTGCCCTCTACCTCCTGATTGTTTAATATATTTTCCTTCTACACCCTTAGCGATATCACGTATAGTTTCGCGATATGAAACTTGTGGTTGACCAACATTTGCTTCAACATTAAATTCACGTCGCATACGATCAACAATAATTTCTAAATGTAATTCTCCCATTCCCGCAATAATAGTTTGATGAGATTCTCTATCAGTCCATACTTTAAAAGACGGATCTTCTTTAGCTAATCTATTTAATGCTATACCCATTTTTTCCTGATCTATTTTTGTTTTAGGTTCTACAGCAATAGATATTACCGGATCAGGAAAATCCATTTTTTCTAAAATAACAGGGTTATTAATATCACACAATGTATCCCCTGTTGTAACATTTTTTAATCCAATTGCTGCTGCTATATCTCCTGCTCTCACTTCTTTTATTTCTTCCCTTTTATTAGCATGCATTTGAACAATACGCCCAAATCTTTCTTTATGTGATTTTACAGAATTAAAAACAATATCACCTGAACGTACAATACCAGAATAAACACGAAAAAATGTTAAATTACCTACAAAAGCATCAGATGCAATTTTAAATGCCAATGCAGAAAAAGGCTGTTTATCATCTGCATAATGAATATTATCTACTATTTTATTGATTTCCTGGCTTCTATTAATCATTTTTATATCTTTTGGAGACGGCAAATATTCTATAATAGCATCTAATAATGCTTGAACACCTTTGTTTTTAAAAGCAGAACCACATGTTACCAATGTAATTTTATTATCTAATACCTGTAAACGTAAACCTTTTTTAATTTCTGATTCACTTAAAAATTCCGAATCTAAATATTTTTCCATTAATTCATCATTGGCTTCAGCAGCTACTTCAATTAAATTTTTATTCCATTTTTTAGAAATCAATAATAAATCTTGTGGAATTTCTGTATATTTAAAAGTTACTCCTTGATCATGATCATTCCATTGAATTGCTTTCATTTTAATTAAATCAACAACTCCTTGAAAATTTTCTTCTGATCCGATAGCTAATTGTATTGGTACTGCAATAGTATGTAATCGTGTTTGTATTTGTTTTACAACTTTTAAAAAATTTGCACCTGTTCGATCCATTTTATTTATAAAAGCAATTCTAGGTACTTTATATTTATTTGCTTGCCTCCAAACTGTTTCTGATTGAGATTGTACTCCTCCAACAGCACAGTATACCATTACAACTCCATCTAAAATACGCATAGAACGCTCTACTTCAATCGTAAAATCAACATGTCCCGGCGTATCAATAATATTAATTCGATGAGATAAAAATTGTTTTGCCATGCCCGACCAAAACGTTGTAGTTGCTGCTGAAGTAATAGTAATGCCTCTTTCTTGCTCCTGAACCATCCAATCCATCGTTGCAGCACCATCATGTACTTCACCGATTTTATGATTTACACCTGTATAAAATAAAATCCGTTCTGTTGTTGTTGTTTTTCCTGCATCGATATGAGCACTAATACCAATATTACGATATTGAGTAATAGGCGTTGTACGAGCCATAAAAATCCTCTATAAAATATACACATTCAATTTGCATATAGTGTATAAAAAATAATCCATAAATATATAAAAACCCATCTTATATAATATGATGATGAATAACATAAATTACCAACGATAATGTGCAAATGCTTTGTTTGCATCTGCCATTTTATGAACTTCTTCTTTCTTTTTAACCGCAGCTCCTTTATTACTAATAGCATCTAATAATTCATTAGTTAAACGAAGAGACATTGATTGATCTATACGTTTACGAGCAGCTTCTACTATCCAACGCATAGCTAATGCATTCCTCCGTATAGGACGTACTTCAATTGGAACTTGATACGTTGAACCACCGACACGACGTGATTTTACTTCTATAACCGGTTTTACTTGATCTAAAGCTAACTCAAAAGCTTCTAATTCTTTTTTATGTAATTTTATAGATATATTTTTTAAAGCCGTATAAACAATATTTTCTGCAATTGATTTTTTACCATTTACCATTAAAATATTAATAAATTTTGCTAATAATTCTGATGAAAATTTTGGATCCGGTAAAATTTTACGATTTCCAATAATACGACGACGAGGCATAAAAACTCCTTGTACATAAAAATTTATGTTTTTGATCTTTTAACACCATATTTTGAACGACTTTTTTTCCGATCTTTTACTCCTGCGCAATCTAATGAACCCCTTACAATATGGTAACGTACTCCAGGCAAATCCTTTACTCTACCTCCACGAATCAAAATTACCGAATGTTCTTGTAAATTATGACCTTCACCTCCAATATATGCTGTTACCTCAAAACCATTAGTAAGTCGTACACGACATACTTTACGTAATGCAGAATTTGGTTTTTTAGGTGTAGTAGTATAAACACGTATACATACCCCTCGTTTCTGTGGACACCGAGATAATGCTGGTACATTACTTTTAATTCTTTTTTGTATACGAGATTTGCGAACTAACTGATTAGTTGTAGACATTCATTCTCCGTAAATAATATATTTATATAAAATTAATATTATAAAAAATAACAATAAATAACTAAAAAATATATTTTTTTATTAAAATATTTACCATGTTATACTTTTTTTATGTTTTGCTGTTAATTTGACAAAACAATTATAATCAATTATTTTATCAGATTTCAAAATAAACTTATATAAACCGCGTGCATAAAGATCATCTTCTAAAAAATAGATGATTTTAAAAAAAAAATGTATTTTTTTAAAATAAATATTATTCTTAATGCCTAAAATTACTCCATCTTGAATACAAACTAAATCATCTGTTTCAGAGCTAAGTGATAGTAAAGATTTTATTGATATTTTATAAGGAGAGTGCAATAAAATATGTAACATATTAATTACCATTTAAAAACAAAATCAAAAGTGTTAATATATTTTTTAAGATGTTTTGAATTTACTAATTTTATATCTAATATAAAATTATTAAATTTCTTTAGACCACGATCTTGCATTGATTTTTCACAAAAAAAAAAATCTGTAATTCCATATAAAAGTAATATTTTAAATGTTTTTATATAATTACGTGAAAAAATCAATTGCGGATTTTGTTTTGGAATCAACTGAAATACACCATCTTCAATAAAAAATAAACCTATCTTGTTAGTAGATACTGAAAATGATATTATAACATCCAAACCTTCTCTGCTTATGCTATTTCCATGTGGTGCATTAGAAAAAATAAACGCAATAGATTTCATAAATTTAAATTAATTAAAAGTTAGAATTGTATAATTCGATCACATGAATGTATTAAAAATGCTAATTCATTTAAACTAAACCATTCGAAATAAGAAGAAAAATTTCCATTTGAATAACCTAATTCTAATGCTGTTTGGTCATTAATTACTCCACGACGATATGCAGCACTAGAACATACATATAATTTAATTTTATATTTTTTTTTTAATACAACCCAAGATTTTATAATATTAAATTCATCTACAGCAGGACTTAACATATAATTTGCATTATATACTCCTGAAAAATAAAAAAATACACATTTTAAAGAAAATCGTTGTAATAATAATGCTTTTGCAAATGAAAATGATGTACTAGAATTTTGAGTTCCATATGGAGGATCAGTTACAAAAATAATATATTTCATACTAAATATTTAGAACCTTTAGTGTATTATCTTATAAAAATTATTTTTATATAATAAATATTATTTATTAGATTCTAAAACAAAATAAAAAGACATTACCAAATATTAAAAAATAATTTATATCAAAAAATTATATATATTAAAATATATTATTCTATATATTTATAAAATTCACAAAAATTTAAAAATAAAAATTAAAAAAAATATTATTATTTTTATTAATTGCAATATATAAAATTATATTTAGATTAATATTTAATAATTTATTTAATTTATTTTTTTAATAATAAAATATATTTTCTTAATATATCATGGATATATAAAAAAACCAAATAAACCATAAAAATATATAATCAAATCAAATCTTATAATAAAATTTTAAAATATATTTATATTATTATATTAATGATTATTAAGACACTCATTGTTAATAAAATAATTTAAAAAATATTTTAAAGTTAATTTTAAATTTTTTATGAATTTAAAATATTTTGCACAATATACAAAGTTTTTTTACTATATTTCCGTGCATTTTCCGCTCCATTTTTTAATATTTCATGTAAATAATAAATATCTTTGCGAAAAATAAAATAAGACTTTTGAATTTTTAATATTACTTCTATTAAAATATCTAATAAATATTTTTTAAAATTTTGATATGTATATCTTTCAAATTCTAATTCTAACTTAGAAATTTTTTTACCTGTTAACGAAGATAATATCATCAATAAATTTGAAATACCCGGCTTATTATCTTTATCATATATAACTTGCGGAGGATTATTAGAATCAGTTAATGCTTTTTGTAATTTCATACGTATTAATTTTATATCATCTAATAAAAATATCGAATTGTTCAAATTAATATCTGACTTAGACATTTTTTTTATAGGATTTTGTAATGCCATAATTTTATAACCAATATTGTTCAAAATAATAGAAGGAATTGTAAAAATATCTCCATATTTCTTATTAAAACGATGCGCAATACTTTGAACTAATTCTAAATGTTGTTTTTGATCTAATCCAACAGGTACAAAATTTGTTTGATATAATAAAATATCAGCTGCCATTAATACGGGATAACTAAATAAAGAAAGGTTAATAGGAATATTTTTATTAAGATTAACTTTATATTTAAACTGAGTCATTCTAGATAATTCACCAAAATAACTAAAATTACTTAATATCCAATATAATTGCGTATGCTCCAAAACATGAGACTGTAAAAAAACAGTGCTTTTATTAGGATCTACTCCACAAGATAAAAATAACGCTAAGGTATCTAAAATTCTATTATTTAAAGATTCTTGAATTTGATTTGGAAAAACAGTTAAAGCATGTAAGTCAGATATACAAAAAAAAAACATAAGTATTTTTTTTGAAATTCTGCCCAACAATTTATTGTTCCGCAATAATTACCGATTGTTAATAAACCAGATGGCTGAATACCTGTAAATAAAATATCTTTAGAAATTTTTTGCACATTCTAACTACCTTATCAGTATTAAAAACAATATCGCTATTATTTAATATAATATATTAATATTCTTTAATAATATTATACACCTAATATACGTTGAGTAAAATTTTTTATTGTTTCTACATAATTTTTAGATTTAAATAGAGCCGATCCAATTACTGCTATATCAGCTCCCGCCCGAACAATTTTAGAAATGTTATTTAAATTAATCCCCCCATCTACAGTCAATAAAATTTTATTATTATATTTTTTAATTAAACAAGATATTAATTTAATTTTATTTAAAATTCCCGGTAAAAATATTTGCCCCCCAAAACCTGGATTAACTGACATTACTAAAATTAAATCTATATCTTTAATAATAAATTTCAAAAAATCTAATGTAGTAGAAGGATTTAATGCTATCCCCACATAACAACCCGATTGTTTAATTAAATATAATGTTTTATGTAAATGATTTGTTGTTTCTGGGTGTATTGTAATATATGTTGCGCCAGCTTTAGCAAAAGGTATAATTAAAGGATCTACTGGAGAAACCATTAAATGTACATCAATTGGTACAGTAATATCATTTTTGCGTATCGATTCTAATACCATAGGACCTAAACTAAGATTAGGTACATAATGATAATCCATAACATCGAAATGAATCATATTACAGCCGGCAGATAAAATATGATGTATTTCATCTCCAAGATAAAAAAAATTTGCGGATAAAATAGATGCAGAAATTAAAAATTTTTTCATAAATTCCCAAATTATCTTATATCAAAAAATTATATTTATTAATGTGATATATATATAAAAAATTAATCTATCAAATAAGAATATATTTAAATTTTCAAAAATGATTTTAAATATTACTTTTAAAAGATTTTTTTTTATAACAATTTTGAATTGCAACAATTAATTCAGATTCATCATGTAATGTATATACTGTAGCAACCCCAATAGACACAGGTAATACTAAGCGTATTTTGTTATCTAAAACTTTTTTATCTCGACGAATTAAATTTAAATAATCATATACAGACATATTTTGCGGGCCAATAATAGGTAATCCAATTTTATAAAAAATTTTAACAATTCGTATTAAGTCAAAATTATTTAAAATATTTAAAGAATTAGCTAAATAAGCGGAGAGAACAATTCCAGAAGCAACAGCATATCCATGTAACCATTTATTATATTTTGTATAAGTTTCAATAGCATGAGCAAAACTATGTCCTAAATTAAGTAAAACACGATCACTTTTCTCCGTTTCATCTTTACTAATGATTTTTGATTTTATTTCGCAACATTTTTTAATACAATATAATAGCTCTTTTTTTTGTAATTGAATAACTAAGTTTATGTGTTTCTCTAACCAAACAAAAAAATCATAATCTAAAATAATCGCATATTTTATAATTTCAGCAATACCTGAAAGAATTTGTTTTTTTGATAAAAAAGATAAAAAATTAATATCTATAAAAACCGAGCTAGGTTGCCAAAAAGACCCAATCATATTTTTACCTAAATTATGATTAACTCCGGTTTTTCCTCCAATAGATGCATCTACTTGAGCTAATAAAGTAGTAGGAATTTGAATAAAATTAATACCTCGTTGATAAATAGAAGCAACAAACCCAGTCATATCACCAATAACACCGCCACCTAAAGCAATCAATGTAGTATCACGACCATATGAATTTTTTAATAAAAATGTAATCATGGATTCAATTTCTTGAATATTTTTATGACACTCACTATCATTTAATAAATATATTTGATCTATCTTTGATAAAAATAATGAATTATATATATTAATATCTGAAATAATATTTTTTAATATTGTATTTGTAATTAATACATATTTTTTTTTATTTTCTAATACTCTTTGAATAGTATTATTATTTAATATTTTAGATCCTATATAAATATTATAACTACGATCATCTAAATTAACAGAAATATGCTCTAACATTTTTACACCTAAATTTTTATTAATTATAAAAAATTAATTAAATAACGTTTTTATATCATATTTTAATCGTAAAGTTTTTAAAATATTATAAATAATTGAATTTATATTATAGTTATTAGTATCAATAATTATATTAGCAATTCTATTATAAATAGGATCTCTTTCTTTAGCTAATTTTTCTAAAATATATTTATCAGATTGATAAATATTAGTTAATAATGGTCTAGTTTTATCTGATTTAGTCCTTAATAGTTGTTGTTCTACCGTAGCCTTTAAATATATAACAATACCTCTAGTTATTAAAAAATTTCTAGAATTTAATGAAAGAATAGATCCTCCTCCTGTAGATAATACTACTCTACTTTTTTTTGTTAAATCATCAATTACTTTTTGTTCTCGATTTCTAAAACCTAATTCACCTTCTATATCAAAAATCCATCCTATATTCACTCCAGTTTTTTTTTCAAGTACTCGATCCGAATCATAAAAATTCATATTTAAAAATTTTGCTAAATGACGGCCTATTGTACTTTTTCCGGCTCCCATAGGACCAATTAAAAAAATATTTTTTTTTAAACATACTATAATTTCCAAGAAAAATAGAGAATAATATATTTTTTAAAAACAAAAATTTATTTTATAAATAAAAATTTTTGTTATAAACAATATTATATATTGAAAATAAAAGAAATTATATGTTTAATATAAAAAATTATGAATTAATATGATATTTTTCCATTAAAAAATATTTCAATATATATATAAAAAATATATCAAATATACATATTATAATATATAATAAAAAAAATAATTTTATTATATAATAAAAAATATAGGATTTTTAATATATAGAAAAAGAATTGGTGAGATGTCTGAGAGGCTGAAAGAACATGTTTGGAAAACATGTATATGGTAAAACGTATCAAGGGTTCGAATCCCTTTCTCGCCATTTAAAAAAACATTAAAAAAATAATTCTTAAAATTTATTAAATAATCAAAAATTTAAAAAAATCTTAACTATACGAATGTATACCATGTTTATGATTTGTAATATCTTGAACCCCTGCAATTTGAGGAAATTCTTTTAATAATTTTTTTTCAATCCCGTCTTTTATTGTTAAATCAATCATAGAGCAACCATTACAACTTCCTAAAAATTTTAATAATACATATTTAGTTTTAGTTATTTTTATAAATAAAACTTTACCACCATGTAAAGACAACTGAGGATTAATATTTTGTATAAGATAATATTGTATTTTATCTTCTAACGATAATTTCTTGTTAAGTAATTTAAAGATTTTGAAAACGGCGCATTTAATGTAATTTTTTTTTTCTAAATTATTTTCCAATAAATCAACTTTTACATCTTTTAAAAATATTAAAATTGATCGACATATATATAAATCAAAATATTTATATGATATTTTTTTATCAGACACTGGATCTATATCTCCAGAAAAACAATATTTCATTCCACATTCAGCGCGAATCGTGCCAGGAAATTTCATAAATATTCTAATACCTATCAAATCCACTTGTGTCGATATTAATTCACGAATGTATTCTTGTACCGCACTTGAAAAAGTAATCATAAAATTTTTTAATTTCTTATTATTATTAATATATAATGTTTATATTACAATAAAATTAAAAAAATAAACAAGATTTTACTTTTTTTTATTGTACTATATATATTAATAATATTAACATTTAAAATCAACCCTATGTATATAAAAAAATATTACTCGATAATAAAAACAAAAACAAATTTAGTATTTCTACATGGATGGGGATTAGATTCTAATATTTGGACATATATGATTCCAATTTTAAAATTATATTATAATTTATATTTCATAGACTTACCTGGTTTTGGAAGTAATATTAAAGAACCTATACTAAATTTTAAGAAATTATCAATAAAAATATTAGAACAACTACCAAAAAAAATAATATGGATTGGGTGGTCTATGGGTGGTTTAATTATAACCTATATCAGTTTACATTACCCTAAACGTACTGATGGGATTATTTTAATCAATTCCTCTCCTTTTTTTTTAAAAAAAAATGATTGGTTTGGGATAAATATTTTAGTTTTAAAAAAAATAGAAAAGAAATGCATAAAAATTATGATAATTTTTAAAAAATTTTATTTATTACATATTAAAACAAAAAAATCAAACCTGATTAATGTATTAAATTTTAATCAGATAAAAAAATTTTTCTGTAAACCCACAAAAAATGCTATACAATACGGATATATCTGTTTAACTACAATTGATCAAAGAAAAAAATTGAATCATCTACAAGTACCATTATTACAAATATATGGATCATTAGATAATATGGTACCTGTAACTAATATTAAAAATCTTGGTCAATTATATTCAAAATATTTTTTCTATATTATTCAAAATTCAAAACACGCACCTTTTTTTTCACATGTAAATGAATTATGTTGCATAATAATGAAATTTATTAAATATATTTCTTAATATAAAAAACTATTTTATATTAATAAAATTTTTTAAAAAGATAATATTATCAATATATATAATTTTTAATATAGTCAAAATCTATTAAAAAAAATTAAAAAGGCATATCTTCATCATCAAAATCAATTTTTGATGTTAAATTCACTAAATCAGATTTTTTATCATTTTTTTCAATAGGATACTCAGATAACGAATCATTATTATCCGGTATATTAGGTCCGCTAGTATTTAATGTTTTAGTATATTTTGATATAGAATCAACATTACTCATAGTACCAGTATGTCTATTTCCTAACATTTGCATTGTTCCAGTAATACTAACAATAATTTCAGTTGTATAACGATCTATTCCATTTTGATCTTGCCATTTACGAGTTTGTAAAGAACCTTCAATATATACTTGGGCACCTTTTTTTAAATATTTTCCTGCAATTTCTGCTAATTTACCAAATAAAACAACACGGTGCCATTCAGTTTTTTCTCGCATTTCTCCGGTATTTTTGTCTTTCCAAGTATCAGAAGTTGCTAAATTTATATTTGCTACAGCTGTACCATTAGGCATATACCGAAGATCTGGATCTTGTCCTAAATTACCAATTAATATAACTTTATTAATTCCTCTGCTTGCCATAAATATATTTCAACCTAATTTAGTGCTATTAATATTATAATATAATATATAATTATAACATGAAACAATATATATATTGTTATATAAAAATTTATAAAAGATAACAATTATTTTATTTATTTATATTGTAGCATAATAAAAAAAAATGTATGATTGCTGATTAAGATATATATCTTTTAAAAAAACAAATCTTAATTATTAATATGTTTAATTTTATATAAAAAATATAAAAAATCATTTATTCACAATTTTAAAAAAACAAAAATTATTAATTTAAATAATATTTATAAAATAACTTAATACATGTAATTACTTATAAAAAATATAAAATTATGTATAAAAAAAAATATTCAAATAAATTTTCTGTTGCTCCTATGTTAAATTATACTGATCAATATTGTAGATATTTTTATAGACAATTAACAAAAAAAACATTATTGTATACAGAAATGATCACTTCCCAAGAATTATTATATAAAAATCCTGATAATTATATAAGATATACCTCAAATAATCAAAATCCTATTGCTATCCAACTTGCCGGAAATAATATTAATGAATTAACAAAATGTGCAATGATAGCATATTCATTAGGATTTAATGAAATTAATTTAAATGCTGGATGTCCATCTAAAAAAGCTCAATTAGGCGGTTTTGGCGCTTGTTTAATGCTTAATCCTATATTACTTTTTAATATTATTCGCGCTATTTATAATACCGTACCTATCCCAATCAGCATTAAAATACGCCTTGGCACACATAACAAAAACAATTATCAACATTTATATAACTTTATTAAATTAGTTTCTAAAAAAAATTATTGTAAACGTTTTATTATACATGCACGTATTGCTAATTTAAATGGCTTAAATACAAAAAAAAATCGTTGTATCCCTCCTTTGAATTATAAATATGTTTATAAAATAAAAAAAGATTTCCCGAATTTAAAAATTATCTTAAATGGCGGAATTCAAAATCTTCAAGAAGCTCAAAAACATTTAAAGATAATAGACGGAGTAATGTTAGGTCGAGCTATATATAAAAATCCCTTAATGTTGTGCGCTGTAGATCAAAAAATTTTTTCAGTTCATTCTATAATTAATAAAAAAATATTATTAGATAATATGCAAAAATATATTCACTATCATTCATTAAAAAATATTCCGATAATATATATTTTTCGCCACATGTTAAATATTTTTTATGGCAAACCTCAATCAAAAAAACTAAAACAATATTTTATACATAAAATAAAAAATTATACTGATATAACAATTTTATTTCAAAAATTATCAAAAAAATTTAATTTTTAAAAAAAATAACAACATTAAAAATAGAAAATAAATAATTATATAATTACTAAAATATTATTTTTATAGATTAATCTATTATATTAATAGTATAAATTATTAATAAAAATAAATTTTAGTAATTCTATGTAAGAGAAAAAATAATTATGAAAGAAAAACTGTCTTATCAAGAAATATTCAATAAAACCCCTCCTCATTCTTTAGAAGCTGAGCAATCAGTATTAGGGGGTTTAATGTTAGATAATCAACAATGGGATACGGTATCTGAATATATCGTAAAAGAAGATTTTTTCAACCAACAACATCAAATAATTTTTTATGAAATGAAAAATTTAATAGAGCAAGGTAATCCAATAGATCTTATAACATTATCTGAATCATTAGAACAAAAAGGACAACTAAATAATATCGGACGATTTTCATATTTAGCTGAAATATCGAAAAATACACCAAGCGTAGCTAATATTGTTACTTATGCAGAAATTATTAGAGAAAGAGCAGTTACACGAGAAATTATCTTAGCTGCTCATAATATTGCTCACGCAGGATATTATCCTAAAGGAAGAAAAAGTACCGAACTATTAAATTATGCTGAATCAAGTATTTTTAAAATATCAGAAATAAGAATGAATAAGAACGACGGACCAAAAAATATCGAAACTATTTTAGATACTACTATAACTTCTATTGAAAAAATTTTTAAAAAACCAAATAATGGCATAACTGGATTAAATACCGGTTATCATGATTTAAACAAAAAAACTACAGGATTACAAAAATCTGACCTTATTATTATAGCAGCACGCCCATCAATGGGAAAAACTGCATTTGCAATGAATTTGTGTGAAAATATCGCGATGTTATATGAAAAACCAATTTTAATTTTTAGTTTAGAAATGCCAGCTGAACAAATTATGATTCGTATGTTAGCGTCATTATCACGAATTAATCAATCAAAAATCCGAACAGGAAAGTTAACCGATGAAGAATGGAGTCGTATTTCTGGTACTATTAATATTTTATTAAAAAAGAAAAATATTTACATTGATGATTCGGCCGGATTAACATCTAATGAAATTCGAACTCGTGCACGCCGTATTTATAGAGAAAATAATGGTTTAAGTTTGATAATGATTGATTATTTACAACTTATTACAACGCCAATATTATCAGGAAATCGTACTTTAGAAATAGCTGATATTTCACGAACACTTAAATCATTAGCAAAAGAATTACATATTCCTATTATTGCTTTATCTCAACTAAATCGATCATTAGAACAACGATCAGACAAAAGACCTATTAATTCCGATTTACGAGAATCTGGTTCATTAGAACAAGATGCTGATCTTGTAATATTTATTTATAGAGACGAACTCTATCATGAACAAAGCGAGTTAAAAGGTATTGCAGAAATTATTATCGGAAAACAACGAAATGGACCAACCGGAACAATACGCTTAACATTTAATGGCCAGTGGTCACGATTTGATAATTATGCTCATCCTAATGTTCATTTTAATTTTAATCACAATAATTAATCTATAAATTATATATTATTTATTACGGAATAAAATCCATAGTATTGTAATAGATTTTAATTAAATAAATATAAAAAACAATATACGTTTATAAAATTATCACTTTTTAATAAGGTAACATAAATTAATCATGTTAATTATAGCCTTTGATTACGGGATAAAAAACATTGGCATAGCAATTTCTGAAACAAAGTTATTATACGCACAGCCTATTTGTACAATTAAAAATAAAAATTGGCTTGAAATAGATAAAATTATTAAAATTTGGTTACCATTGTTAATAATTGTTGGATATCCAATAGACATGAATGGAAAAAAACAAAAAATTACAAAAAAAAAGTTGATAAATTTTGTAATCAACTAAAAAAAGATATAGTATTCCAATTATTATACATGATGAACGACTTACTACAATTGAAGCTAAATCAGTTATCTTTCAAAAAGGTGGGTATAAAGCTTTAGAAAAAACATGTATTCATTCAACTGCAGCAAAAATTATTTTAGAAAGTTGGTTAAAAACTCAATATAAAAAAACAATTAAATAAATAATAATTAATTTTTTAAATAATAAAAAAATTAATTATTCAATATAATTAATATTATATTATTATAATGTAATATGTAAATGTTCCGGTACAATAACTAACTTAACAATAAGTTATGTATCCCAACATAAAAAAATTTATAAAATATAAATATATTAATAAAATTTATATTTCATATATTAAAAAACCTTTATAATTTATAAATATATTCAAATATTATATTACCTAAATTGATTCCTCGTTTTTCATAATTTGTTTGATATGAGAAATATTTTTGATTACATTTTTTATGTATATTAATTCTTTTAAAAAAATTATATTTTAAAAAATTTTTTTATATGATAAGCATAAGAAAGACAATCTGTTTTAATATATATTATACCATTAGTCATTAATTTTTTAGATAATAACTTAATAAATACATCTGTTATTATTCTTCTTTTATGATGTTTTCGTTTAGGCCAAGGGTCAGGAAAAAAAATTTGTACCATAGTTAATATCTTGTTAGGAATCATATATAAAAAAACATCAATAGCATCATAATTTATAATTTTAATATTATTAATATTATATAAATTAGCATATTTTATATTAGATAATATACCAGGAAAATAAACTTCAATACCTAAAAAATTTATATTAGGATAATATTCGGCTTTTTTAACAAAATATTCTCGCGAACCAAAACCGATATCTACAATAATAGGTTTATTATTTTCAAATATATCTTGTAAGGATATATAATTATTTGTATATGTAATTCCAAATTGCGCCCATAATTTCTGTATGATATTAGAGGAATTTAAAAAATTTGTTTTTCTATATCTTAATACATAACTTTTTGTTTTATAATTAGTATGAAACAGTTGAAAATTAAAACAATCTTTCATTATCATCTTCCTAAAATAATTAATTAAATTAATATAATCAATAATTATTTTTAAAAATATATAAGAGATATATTTATGATTTTTTCGCAAAAAATTTTAAATTGGTATCACAATAATGGACGTAAAAATCTTCCGTGGAAAAAAAATAATAATATATATTATATTTGGATTTCTGAAATTATGTTGCAAAGAACACAAGTTAAAAAAGTAATTCCTTATTATATAAAATTTATAAAAAATTTTCCTACTATAAAAATATTATTAAAAAATCCAATTGAAAAAATATTATATTTTTGGAGTGGATTAGGATTTTATCAAAGGGTACATAATATATATAAAACTGCTCATATCATACAAAAAAAATATCAAGGAAATTTTCCTACTACGCTTCCGGAAATAAAAAATTTACCGGGCATTGGAAAAACTACAGCTCATGCTATTTTATCCTTTTCTAAAAATTATTGTTATCCAATATTAGATTCTAATATTAAACGTATATTATTACGATATTATTTTTCTACTAAAAAAAAATTTTATTTTCTGAAAAAAAAACTATGGAATATAATTAATCAATTAATTCCCGTACATTATGCTGAAAAATTTAATCAAGGTATGATGGATCTTGGTGCCTTGATTTGTCATTATAAAAATCCTGAATGTTTATTATGTCCATTAAAAAATCAATGTAACTATTATAAAACAAAACAATCAAATATTGAAAAATTATTTATCAAAAAGTTTTCGAAAAAAAAAATTGGCATGACTTTTATAATATTAAACTATAAAAACTTTATTTTATTACAAAAACAAAAAACACAAAAATTTTGGAAATCTTTATTTTGTTTTCCGATTCATTACTTTTCTATTACAGATAATATATGGAAAAATATAAAAAATATAAAAAATAACGTATTTAAAATTATACCTCCTTTTATTCATCACTTTAGTCATATAAAATTATATATAACTGTATGCTTAATACCAATTAAAAAAAACAAAATAAAAATAAATCTTCAAAAAAAAGATCTCTGGTATGATATATTTTGTCCTCCAAAAATTGGAATACCTTCACCGGTTTCTAAAATTATTACAATTATTAAACAATACGGAAATAAAATTATGAAAAAAATAAAACCTCGCACTATTTTTTGTACATTTCTAAAAAAAGAAGCTTTAGGATTGGATTATCCATTTTATCCTGGCGAAATAGGAAATAAAATATATAATGAAATTTCTCAAGAAGCATGGCAACATTGGATAAAAAAACAAACAAAAATTATAAATGAAAAAAATTAAATATGTTTTTAGAAGATGATAGAAAAAAACTAGAAAAAGAAATGATAAAATTTTTATTTTAAAAAAAATAAATAGATAGTTAAATGTTCATTTAAAATATTGCGCTTGCTATAAAGCGCATATTATAAAAATATTTATCAAAAAATAAAAAATAAATTAATTTAAATAATTAAAAAAAAAATAATAAATCAATGTTTTTATTATAATTTTTTAGTAAAAAGAAAATTTTAATTTTGAAACTCTATAAAATATAAAAGATATATTTTAAATGCACGTATAAAATATACTGTTATATATAAACAAAAAATTTTAAAAAACCTATCTTCACTTTTATAATTTTATAAAAATAAAAATTACTTTATATTCAAAATATTTTTTATAAAATTTAACAAAAATTATTAATTTTATATATTAATTTATCAACATACTTTATTAATTTCTTTAATAAATATAATTTTTTAAAATTGTCATAATATTTAATTTTTAAAAAATAAATTTTATTAAAATATTCTGTTATTAATTTAGAATTTACTATATTTTGACAATGTTTTTTCCAAATTTTCTTTTCTAATAAATTTAAAGAATGAGGAAAATTTCTCGCCCGTAATCTAAAAATAATTTTCTTTAAACGAACATCAAAAAAATCTATATTTTTAATTTTCCAAAATTCTGGAGAAGTTTTTATGTAATAAATTTAGTAATAATTTATCTTTATAATTAAAAAAACTATCATATAACATTAAATCTATATTTTTCGATTTAGCTATTTTTAAATTATAATTATTTGAAAAAACAGAAATAACCCATTTTTTTATAGCATTATTATGAAAAAATAAAAAAAAATTTTTTTGATATTTCATATAATTTAGTTTAAGTCTCTGGCACGATTTTTCAGATAATGAATTATATTTAAAAAACATAGGTGATTTATTTAAATAAATAACTTTCATTCCTAATAATAATAAATCATGTATTTTATAATTAATATTATTAGAGTTTTGATACAATGAAAAAATATCTTTAAAACTAGCATTTAAATCAAAAACTAAAAGTAGATTATTATTATTTGGATGATAACCAATAACCATGATACAACTAATATTTTTTTTTTTAGAACCAAAAATATTAGATATATAAAAAAATGGTTTTTGATAATTTAAATTAATAAATTTTATTATGTTTTTTTTTTGAGAATTTTTATATAACTTAAAAAAAAAATTTTTATTTGTAAACATAATAACCTTGCCACTTCAATTGTTGCCAGAACATCCGACGAAGCATCATGAACATTAGCATGAGTAATATTATTTATTTTTGTAAAATCAGATAACTTAAAACTAACATAACCTTTAGAATTTTTAGGCCAAAAAATATTTTTTGGATAATAAATATAAAATGCTCTTAAAACATTTAACATATCCCAAGTAGAATTTCCATTCTTCCAAGACCATTCATATGGATCAAAACAATTTCTATAAAATATATTACGTGTAATTAAATTATCAAATTTTAAATTATTAAATCCAATAATACATGTATTTTTTTTCATAAAATATTATATATTTTTTTGAAAAAAATATTCATTAATACCTATTTTACATAAATCTTGGGGTAATATTTGAGTAATTAATATAGCATTAGGATTAGGTAAATAATCTAACGGAGGGATACAAAAAAATTTTTTTTATCAATTATATTAAAAGATAAATCTGTTCTAATGCTAGAAAATTGAGCGGGTTTATCTAAAGCTGTATCTGTTCCAAAAGTTTCATAATCATAAAATAAAAAACTTTTACATAATGTATTATATTTTTTAAACATATAAATATAACTCTAAAAAATAATTATTTAAATAATAAAAATTTCATATAAACTCCCCTGACTGGACTCGAACCAGTGACATACGGATTAACAGTCCGCCGTTCTACCAACTGAACTACAGAGGAATAATTTAAATTTATAACATAAAAATTTAAATAAATCAATTAAAAAAAAACAAGAAAAATGAATAATAAAAAATTTATATATTTTTCATAATCTTAAAAAAAATATTTATATATATTTATTTTTTTAATAAAAAATATAGATTACTAAAAAAATTTGTTTTATAATATAAATATAATACTTTTAAAAAAATATTCGGCCCCTTAGCTCAGTGGTTAGAGCACACGACTCATAATCGTTTGGTCGCTGGTTCAAATCCAGCAGGGGCCAATTTTTAATATAATAAAAAATATTTTTTAATTAAAAAATAAAATTCACCTTAATATTTAAATATGAAATAAATACTAAGTGAGCAATTATTTCACCGGGATTTAAATAAAAATTTAACTTACCACGATTCCAAATAGATAACTTTAATTCACCTTCATATAATGTTTTTATATGTTCGATAAAATTTCCAAAAACAATATTTTTTGTATAACCTAATCCAGAACGAGGTAAAAGTAAGTATTGAATATCGCTAGGAACGATATCAAAACCTCGTAAAGAAATACCTGTTGATAATAATTTAGAACAATTAGGAGAAATACATAATATTTCTTTATTAAGACATGTTCGCAAATACAACCCAACAACTCCATGAATACGATGTAAAAATAAAGGGAATATTGAATATCTATGAATATCCAAAATTTTTAAATTAATTATACTTTTTTTACACATAAATATATCCTGTATAATTTCAAAAATCTTGTCTTAATCTATAAAAAACGTAAATTTAAATTAAAAATTAAAAATAATATTATAAATTATATTAAAATTATGAATTAGAATTAATAATCGAGATACTTATATTAGTACATATTCCTTTATATGGAGAAAAAATTACAGTATGTTCCCCTAAATAGCGCAACAAACCATTTGGTAGTTTAATTTCTTGTTTTTTTACAAAAATACCTTGTAAAGCAAGAGATTTAATAATATCTGAAACTCCAACAGAACCAAAAATTTTTTTCTTTTCACTAGATTTTTTATAAATAATAATTGACTTTATCGATTGAATTTTTTTAATTCGCACATTAGCTTCGAGTATTTTTTCATTTTGTTGTTTTTCTAAATTTAATATAGAATTTTCAAACTTTTTAATATTTTTATTGGTTGCTAAAATTACTTTTTCTTTTGGAATTAAATAATTACGAGCATATCCATTTTTTACATGAATTAATTGACCCGATTTTCCTAATTTTTTTATTGTAACTAGTAAAATTACTTTCATAAATTAATTACATCCTATAAATCTTTAAATTTTTAAAAAAAATTATTTTTGTTTTTTATATTCAAATTTATTTATTACTGATGTTGATCGGTATATGGGATCAGAGCTAAATAACGCGCTATTTTAATTGCTTTTGATAATTGTCGTTGATATTTTGCTTTAGTTCCAGTAATGCGACTTGGAACAATTTTTCCACTTTCAGTAATATAATTTTTTAACATCACAATATCTTTGTAATCAACATATTTAATTCCTTCAGCTGTAAATCTACAAAATTTTCTACGACGAAAATAACGTGCCATATCTATTTCCTTGTATATTATAAATGAATAAAATTAAAAAAAACACAATGAATAATTTGATATTTATTTACTGAAATAAAATTTTTAATTATTTTTATAAACTATTAATTTTAGTAGATTTTTTAGATAACAAAAAATATTTTTTTATTATCATTTTTTATTTTTAACATTGGAGAAATCTTTTTTATTGATTTTTTATTTATCAAAATTAAACTTCGAATAATGTTATTATTAAATTTAAAATGTCTTTCTAATTCCTTTATTAACGGAACCGTTGCTTTAATATTCATTAATAAAAAATGAGCTTTTCTTAACTTTTGAATTGCATACGATAAAGATTTTCGACCCCAATCTTCTAAACGATAAATCTTTCCTTTATTAAGGATAATAATTTTTTTATATATATCAATAATATGAGTAATGTTTTCACTTTGATCGGGACGAATTATTAATATAATTTCATAATACCGCATATCTCTGATTCCTTTATTATTACTTTATAAAAATAATTTTAAATTTTTCCTAATATTATATTTTAACGTAAATATCTATAAAACTCAATGATATTATCAGCACAATTAAATAAATCTTAAATATTAAAATTTTCTCTATAAATAATAAAAGTAGTTTTTTTAAAATAAAATAAAAAAAAAGCATTTATATATATAAAAAAATTAATAAATTTATATATTATTAGAGTAAAAAAAATTATAATAATAACGTAACTAATTATTTATAATAAATTTTAAATTAATAAAAGTATTATTTTTTGTAATAAATGATTTTTTTATTTTTTTCATTAATATATCTTTATTATTATCATAAATTAAATTAATATTTTTCCATTTACGTAACCATGTAAGTTGATGTTTTACAAGTTTACGCGTTGCCTGTAATGTATTACATATCATTTCTTGGTAAGTACATTTTTTTTCTAAATATTCCCACATTTGTTTATAACCAATGCTATTCATGAAAGGAAATGTATTTTTCCGAGATATTTGAGTATATAAATTTCGTACTTCTTCTTCTAAACCATTATTTAACATCTTTTGAAAACGAACACTAATTTTATTATATAATTTCTTTTTATTATATGGAATTAAAGCAAATTGAAACACTTGATAAGGTAATTTTTTCTGACTTAAAGTTAATAATTTACTTAATGGAACTCCTCCAGAAACAAAAAAAACTTCTAAAGCTCTAATCACTCTTTGTACATCATTTATATGTATTTTAGAACTAGATGCAAAATCTACTTGTTTTAATCCATTAAATAATTTATTTTTATCAGCACAAAACAAATTGTTAAAGATGTAATCTCTAATTTTTTGATTAGATGTTGGAAGAGTAACTAAACCGTCTAATAAAGCTTTAAAATATAACATAGACCCTCCTACAAAAAAAGGAATTTTTTTTAAAGAGAATATATGTTTTATTTCTTTATATGCATCAATACAAAAATCAGCGGCAGAATAATTTTCATATATATTCTTAATATTAATTAATCTATAAGGTGTTTCGAAAAGTTGTTTTTCTGTTGGTTTATCTGTACCTATATTTAATTCTTTATATACTAATTTAGAGTCTACACTTAATAATTCTATATTTGAAAATTTTTTTTTACTTCCATTGAAAATAAACTTTTTCCGATAGCCGTTGGTCCCATTAAAAAAAAATACTATGCGTTTAAATTTCATATATATTTTATATCTTTATTTTTCTTTAAAAAAAATTTCATTTTCTTTAATATAATTAAAATTTTTATAATTAATATTACATACCAAATATATAATACTAATATTGCAAATTAATATTTCAATGTTAATTTTTTTATTAATATAATTCAGTCATAAAAATATGATATATAAAATTTTTAATAAAAAATTAAATATTATCATTTTAATTATCTTAAATTTTTTAAAATTAAAAACAAATAAAAAAATAATTCTATACATTATAAATATGTTTTTTATAAATAAGTATTTATAAAAATAAATATATAATAATATTTTTATACAAAATAAAATTTATTAAAAATAAATCATTAATTTTGAATAAAAATATAACATATTATAAATCATGAATTAAAATTTAACTATCTTAAAAAATATATTTTAATTTTATAATTTTTATAATACATCATGATTATATTAATAATAAAATATTTTTTTTAAAATAAACGTATAAAATTTAATAAATAATTGTTATTGATGTTATTATCTAATATAATAATTTTTTAAAAACTTTAAATAATAGTAACTTTTAAAAAAGTAATAATATTTCCTAATAATTTAAAATATATATACATATATTTTATATATATTCTATAGTACATTTAACATTATCATTGATATAATCAATTAATTTAAAAAAATATTTTTTATTTTTTGATAAAAAATTAATGTATAGTGATATATTATATATACAACACTATATAATATAAAAATAATTATTAAAATTAATATTGATAAAAAAATGCATAAAAAAAAACTTAATTTGGATTGATTTAGAAATGACAGGATTAAACCCTAAAATAGATCGAATTCTTGAAATCGCTTCCATTATTACTGACAAAAATTTAAATATTCTTGCAAAAGGTCCAAATATTCCGCTGTATCATAATAAAACTGTATTAAAAAATATGCACTCTTTAACTTACTCTATACATCAAAAGAATGGATTAATTAAAGAGATTAAAAAAAGCAAATATGTAGAAAAAGACGCAGAAAGAAAAACAATAAAATTTCTAAAAAAATGGGTAAAAATTTATACTTCTCCGATATGTGGAAATAGTATTTCACAAGATCGAAATTTCTTAAAAAAGTTTATGCCAAAATTAGAATCATATTTCCATTATAGAAACATTGATGTAAGTACAATTAAAGAATTAGTTCAACGTTGGAATCCTACTTTAATAAATCAAATAAAAAAAAAAAATATACATCGTGCTTTACCTGATATCTATGAATCTATTAAAGAATTATTATTTTATAAAAAATTTTTTTCAATAAATTAAGATAATATATATCTTATTAATTAAATAAAACTTGCAAAAAAATATATATTTTATATAATAAAAATAATAAATATTACGCGGGAATAGCTCAGCTGGAAGAGCGCAACCTTGCCAAGGTTGAGGTCGCGAGTTCAAATCTCGTTTCCCGCTTAAAAATATCCTTTTAATATTAAAAATTTTTTTAAAAATTTACTACTAAAATTAAAAAAATAACAATTCCTTTTTTTACTAACTCATCTATCTATATACTAGATTTTTAAAAAATATAAAACTATCAAAATAAATTATTATTAATTTCTTGAAATAAAAAATTTCATTTCATTATTTCACAAAAATAAAATATTAAATTTTTTTTAAAAATAATCCAAAAAAATTCTAAATAATTTTAATTAAAGTTTAATTTTTTATTTATTTATTTGTATATAAATAACTTAATTAGAAAGATTAAAACGTTTTTTAAATTTTTGTATACGCCCAGTAGTATTTAATTTTCTTTGTTTTCCTGTATAAAAAGGATGACATTGGGAACACATATCTAAATACATATCATTATTTTTAGTAGAAAAAACTGGGATTTTATAACCACATGAGCAAATAGCAAAAATTTGTTTATATTCTGGATGAATATTTTTTTTCATAATATATTCTCAAAGTCAATTGTAGTATATAATACTAAATCATTCATATTATTATTACAATACATCGTACATAAAAATATAAAAAAAACATTAAAAAATTATCATCATAAATTATATATAAAATAAAAAATAAAAGAAAAAAATAATTTAAACATTTTATAAAAAATTTTTATATAAAAAAAAGTTAAAATATAAAAAAATGATTATAAATTATATAAATAATTTTTATATTTTATTAAAAAATTATTATACCTTGAAAAGGTTATAAATAACATATATGACTACTATACTAAGCGTAAGAATACATGGAAAAGTAGTAATCGGAGGAGATGGACAAGCTACTTTTGGTAATACAATTATGAAAAGTAATGTTAAAAAAGTCCGCTCACTTTACAAAAAACAAGTTATTGCTGGTTTTGCCGGAGGAACAGCTGATGCATTTACATTATTTGAATTATTTGAAAAAAAATTAGAAAAACATCAGGGACAATTATTACGAGCCGCTATTGAATTAGCAAAAGACTGGCGCACAGATCAATTTTTAAGAAAACTAGAAGCATTACTTGCTGTTGCAGATAAGAATCATTCGTTAATTATTACAGGAACAGGTGATGTTATTCAACCTGAAAATGATGTTATTGCTATTGGTTCAGGTGGACCATTTGCTCAAGCAGCTGCATATGCTTTAATTCAGAATACTAATTTAAATGCAATAGAAATAGTAAAAAAATCATTAAAAATTACAGCTAATATTTGTATCTATACAAATCAATCATTAACTATCAAAGACATACCTTCAGCAAAGTAATAAGGATATATAAATGTCAGAAATGACTCCTCAGGAAATTGTAACAGAATTAAATAAACATATTATCGGACAAGACAATGCAAAACGCGCTGTTGCTATAGCTTTACGAAATAGATGGCGACGAATGCAATTAAGTTCAGAATTACGTCATGAAATCACTCCTAAAAATATTTTAATGATCGGACCAACAGGAGTAGGAAAAACAGAAATTGCTCGTCGATTAGCAAAATTAGCCAATGCACCTTTTATTAAAGTAGAAGCAACTAAATTCACAGAAGTTGGTTATGTTGGAAAAGAAGTAGATTCAATAATTCGCGATTTAATAGAATTAGCAGTGAAAATGATACGAACCCAAAAAATCAAAAAAAACAAAAAATATGCCCAAGAAATTGCTGAAGAAAAAATATTAAAAATTTTAATTCCTATTTCAAAAGATAAATGGACTCAAGATAATCAAAAAGAAAATGAAAATAACACAATTCAATTATTTCGAAAAAAATTAAGAGAAGGTACTTTAGATAATCAAGAAATAGAAATTCAAATTACTTCTCCCCCTATCGGAATAGAAATTATGTCCCCTCCTGGTATGGAAGAATTAACCAATCAATTACAATCATTGTTTCAAAATTTAAGCGGGCAAAAAAAAAATTTACGAAAGCTAAAAATAAAAGATGCAATGAAATTATTAACCGAAGAAGAAGCTGTTAAATTAATTAATTCCGAAGAACTAAAAGAAAAAGCAATATATTCTGTAGAACAAAATAGCATCGTTTTTATTGATGAAATTGATAAAATTTGTCAAAACCATAATAAATCTACCTCTGGATCAGGAATTTCTCGAGAAGGAGTACAACGTGATTTATTACCTTTAATTGAAGGATGTACAGTATCTACTAAATATGGTCCAATAAAAACAGATCATATTTTATTTATCGCATCGGGATCTTTTCAAACATCAACACCTTCTGATTTAATTCCAGAATTACAAGGACGTTTACCAATTCGTGTAGAATTAAATGGATTAACAAGTCATGATTTCGAACGTATATTAATAGAACCTAATACATCTATTACTATGCAATATCGGGAGTTAATAAAAACAGAAGGAATAGAAATAGTTTTTACTGATGATGGTATCCGAAAAATTGCAGAAATTTCTTGGAGTATTAATGAAACCACAGATAACATTGGAGCTCGTCGTTTATATACTGTTATAGAAAAACTAATGGAAGATATATCTTTTTATGCTAAAGAAAAATATAATCAAAAAATTTATATTGATGAAAAATATGTCAGTCAACATTTAAATACATTAATTAAACACCAAGATTTAAGTAGATTTATTTTATAATAATATAAAAAATTTTTATTTGTATTTAAAAATCTTGATTCCAATTGCCCATCTTAGACATTATGTCTATGATAGGCAATTACTATACCATCAAAAAGAAAAAATAATTAAAAAAAAATCATCAATTTATTTTTTACTAAGATATTTTATTATTAATAATAATTTTAGAACACTATATTAACAGTCATCTTGTAACATAAAATCATTTATTTTTTTAGATAATATTAATAATTTATCTTTCCATAGCAAATGTTCTTTTAATAATTCTTGATTTTTTTCTTGTAATGTATTTTTTAATATTATAAAATTATCAATTTCTTTTTTTAATTCACTATTTTCTAGTTTAGATTTATATAATTCTTTTTTTAAAGAAATTATGATATCTATTGATTTTTTAATTTTATCTTCTAATTCTGAAAATACTTCTAAAACCATTATCATGCCTTAATAATATATATTATAGAATAAATATTACATTCTAAAATAAAGAGAATAAAAAAAAATAAAACGAAAAGAAATAATATTACTTTATATAATACTATATATACAAAAATATTCAAAATAAGCATAAAATCTATATAAAATTGATTAATCTTTAAAATAATTAAACTTAAATCACATTTAATATTATTTATTATATAATATATATTTTGGATAAAACAAATGATATGGTTAAAAGCAAATATAATTGATTTAAAAAAATGGAATGACCGGTTATTTACATTAAAAATAACAGCTCCAATTAATCCGTTTATTGCCGGACAATTTACAAAACTATCTTGTATACATAAAAATAAAAGAATTCAGAGAGCTTATTCTTTTGTTAATGCTCCAACAAATAAAATATTAGAATTTTATATACTCCTTATTCCAAATGGAAAACTAACTTCTAAATTATATAATATTAACCAAAACGAAATTTTTATTACAAAAAATTCTTGTGGTTTTTTTATATTATCTGAACTTCCGAGACGTAAAAATATTTGGATGATAGCTACAGGCACAGCAATAGGTCCATATTGTTCTATTTTACAAGATAAAAAATATTCAAAAAATATAAAAAAAATCGTATTAATTTATGCTGTTAAAAACTTAAACGATTTAGTATACCTTAATCTTTTAAAAAAAAATTCAAAAAAAAATAAAAATCAAATGATTATCCGGATTATATTAAGTCAAGAAAAAAATTTAAAATATTTATATGGACGAATACCTCAATTATTATTATCTGGCGAATTAGAAAAGTCAATCCAAGAACCATTAAATAATAAAGAATCACATGTTATGTTATGTGGAAATCCTAACATGGTTAAAGAAATGCAACTCATATTATATAATTTAAAAAATATGAAAAAACATTTCAGAAGAAAAGAAGGTCATATTACTAGTGAAAATTATTGGTAATTATAGAAATAACAAAATGTAACAATTAATCATTTAAAAAATTAAATAATTTTAAAATTGATTCCTTATTAAGAATAAGGAATCAATATAAAAATTTAAAATAAATAATTAAATTTCAACATTATTGTGCAAAATATGTATATTGTAATTTTGGATGAGATGTTTTCGAAATTAACATATTTGCACGAAGACCATAAGCGTGTATATCTTTAGGAGAGTGAAGCATTGAAGGTCTTAAATATGCATGTTTTAAAATAGAAATTCTAAAAGATTCGTTATCTACTTGATCAATGCGATATGTAATATGCATATTTTGTGACATACGATTTTTTATTTCTGGATGTTCTTTTAATAATTGTTTTTCTGCCATTTTTAAAACACCAGGATGAGCATATGTAGATACTAATTGTTGTAACTTATAATCTGGTATGAAATTTTGAATATTGTGTGCAGTTTCTACTATACTATTAGAAGCAGGAATTTGTTTTCCGTTTACATATATATCTTTATCTAATACTGAAGTTAAAAAATTTTTATTTAAAAATCGAGTACTGGATAATTTTACATATGAATCTTGTAATTGTTTTGCAAAGTCATCAGTTTTTTGTTCAAGATGAGAAGATTTAAACATTTTCCATGCCGCTTGATCTGCATTATAAATTGATGATACAGCATGATTTATATTCTCATACATATTTTTTTTAGAAAAAGTAACTGGTGTTTCATGATCCATATGATATTTATTAGAATTTGCAGGTAAAGAAAAAAGAGATCCAGGAAGTCCTATACAACTATAGGTACCAGCTACAGATTCAGAAGATATATCATTATTACCTTCAAAATCTTTAACATCTACAATAGTATCATTACTATCTTGATTAGATATATTTGATTTTACAAATGAAGAAATTTTTTCTAAACTACCCCGAAAACCGGGACCTGCCGCAGGTAATAACCCTAATAAATCTAACCCTAAACTTGCACAAGCTTTCCCATAAGCACCTTCTTTTAAATCTTCTGAAAATTGTTCAAATGGCACTGTTTCTCCAAACGTTTTATTTTCTTTTGATGGTTCATCAACATGATAAGGAGCATAGTCACTTGGATAAAATGGAGAATTAGTTGAATTTGGAATTGGATTTTGAATATTATAAATTGCATCATTATTACATTCAAAAGAAAGTAAATCATCTAAAATTTTAATATTATCTTGAATATCTGCCTCACTTGGAATAACAGATTTTTTATTAGAAAAATTTGTATCACGTTTGGTTATCTTTTTTAATGATGTAGAGTTATTTTTTATAGAATGATTACGATTATTTACATTATTTAAATAAGGTTTTTTATTAGAATTTATTGAAGAAAGTGGCGACATGATATATATGTCCTTTTACTAATAATTATATAATAATACTAATATATTATGTTTTAAAAATGGGAAATATAAATTAATTGTATAAAAATAATTTTTATTATAAATGTATTAACAAAAATCATAAAATTTTTTTTTGTTATATACATAAATTTCAGTAAAAATATATTAACTAATATATTTCTATATAATATATCAGCAAATGAATAAAAAAATAAAAAAAATAAATATTTAAAATAAAATAAAAATTTAATTTTTAGTATATATATTTTTATAGATATTTATATATATACTGTACTATATCAAAAAGTCAATTAATAAATCATTTTTATGTTAAAAAAATATAAACAACATTATGAAATAATCAGTTAATTCAATTTACACTTTATTAAAAAAGATAATTTTTATTTTTATATGATGTATAAATTTTAAAATTTGTAAAAATTATAAAGTATTATTTTTTATTAAATATTACAATAAATATACTATTAAAAATATTATTTAATAATACAAAAAGATTTTTACCTTATCAAGGGAATTATATATTTATTAAGATATAAAAAATAATAAAAATAAAGTCAAATAAAATTTTTAAAAATATATATTTTTTTTAATAATAGTAATATAAATATTTAATATTTTAAAATTCCATCATATACATGAACTGCTTCACCAGACATATATACATTATCATTTAAACCACCTTTCCATATTATTTCTAATTGACCGCCCGATAAAAATACAGTTACGGAATTACATAAAAGGTTATTTCTGATTCCTATTACAGCTGCAGCGCAAGCTCCAGTACCACAAGATTTTGTTTCACCTACACCACGTTCATATACCCTTAAGAGAATTTTATTTTTTGAAATAATTTGCATAAATCCAACATTTACCCCTTCTGGAAATAAAGGATGTGTAGCAACCTGATATCCTATTTTTTGTATTAAATTATCATTAATATTATTAACTAATATTACACAATGAGGATTTCCCATAGATACTACACTAATTTTATAATTTATATTATCAATTTTAATATCATAATAAAATTTAATTTTATGGTACAAAAAAGGAATTTTTGAAGGAGAGAAAATTGGACATCCCATATTAATTTTCATAAAATTTTTATATAAATATTCTAAATATAAATATCGATTTTTAGTACTAATACAAATTTTATTTTTTTTATTTTTAATAATAAATAAATAATAGGCTATACATCGAGCTCCATTACCACACTGTTCTGCTTCCGTTCCATCAGAATTAATAATACAATAATGAAAATCAGCTTCACTAAATTTTTTGTTTTGAATGATTAATAATTGATCAAATCCAACTCCCTGATATCTATTTGACCATTTTTTTACTAATTGAGAAGAAAAAAAAAAATTATTTTCAATATTATCAACTAACATAAAATCGTTTCCCAAACCATGCATCTTAGAAAAACGGACAATATTTTTTTTAATAGTCATAAAATAGCACTCAAGTAAATAAATTTTTTAAAAATTAATAATTATTATGCAAATATAAAAAATTTATATCTTTAAAAATATAATTAATATAAAGTTAGTGTAAAAATAGTGAAAAATGAATTTTAACATATAAAAAAATTAATATTTTAACGTTTGGAAGAAAATAACTTTATGAAAGGAATATTTTTTAATAATTAAATAAAAAAATATTTTAAAAATATTTTTATAAAAAAATATTTTAAAAATTACAAAAATTACTAAAAAAAATCGGCGAAAGAGGATTTGAACCTCTGACCTACTGGTCCCAAACCAGTTGCGCTACCAAACTGCGCTATTCGCCGATATATTGAATGATATAAATTTTAAAAAATAAAAATATTATGTTAATCAAATAAACTTAATAATTTTATTTGGGTGATCAATGGGATTCGAACCCATGACCGCTGGAATCACAATCCAGAGCTCTACCAACTGAGCTATGACCACCAAAAAATAATGCTTTATTAAAGAAAATAATGCGTCCGACAGGACTTGAACCTGAGACCTCTACTTTCGGAAAGTAATGCTCTATCCACCTGAGCTACGGACGCAAAAATTATTAAAATAATTATTTTTGCTTATTTTATCATTATATATATAATAACAAAAAAATCTAGTACTTTTTTTATATTTTTTAAAAAATATTTAATATAAATAAAATATAAAAAAATACCTAGAAAAAACCAAATAAATTAAATTATTAAAAAAAAATTAAAAAAATAACCTAAATAAAAAATACAAAAAAACACTATATACGATAATTAAATTTATTACCATATATATATTATATCATTATCATGATCTCTTCATCATTTCAAAAAATTCATCATTAGTTTTTGTCATAGATAACTTATTAATTAAAAATTCCATAGCATCAATTTCACTCATAGGATGAATAATTTTTCTTAAAATCCACATTTTTTGTAATTCTTCTGGAATAGTTAATAACTCTTCTCGTCTTGTACCTGAACGATTATAATCAATGGCTGGAAAAACTCGTTTTTCCGCTATCTTTCGAGATAATGGTAACTCCATATTCCCTGTCCCTTTAAATTCTTCATAAATTACTTCATCCATTTTAGACCCGGTATCAATTAAAGCAGTTGCTATAATCGTTAAACTACCACCTTCTTTTACGTTTCGAGCGGCCCCAAAAAATCTCTTCGGTCTATGTAAAGCATTAGCATCAACTCCCCCTGTTAATATTTTTCCGGAAGCCGGAACAACTGTATTATATGCACGTGCTAATCGCGTAATAGAATCTAAAAGAATAATTACATCCTTCTTATGTTCTACTAATCGTTTTGCTTTTTCTATAACCATTTCAGATACCTGTACATGTCTTGCGGCGGGTTCATCAAATGTAGATGCAATAACTTCTCCATTAACTAATCTCTGCATTTCCGTGACTTCTTCTGGACGTTCATCAATCAATAACACCATCAACACACATTCAGGGTGGTTATATGCAATACTTTGCGCAATATTTTGTAATAACATTGTTTTACCAGCCTTTGGTGGTGCTACAATTAACCCTCTTTGTCCTCTACCAATCGGAGAAGCTAAATCAAGAACTCTTGCTGTTAAATCTTCTGTTGAACCATTACCTCTTTCCATTTTTAATCTAGAATTAGCATGTAATGGTGTTAAATTTTCAAATAAAATTTTATTTCTTGCATTTTCAGGACGATCATAATTAACTTCATTTACTTTTAATAATGCAAAATATCGTTCTCCCTCCTTTGGAGGACGAATTTTTCCAGAAATAGTATCACCAGTTCTTAAATTAAAACGACGAATTTGACTAGGTGATACATAAATATCATCAGGACCCGCTAAATAAGAACTATCGGAAGACCGTAAAAAACCAAAACCGTCTTGTAATATTTCTAATACACCATCACCAAATATATCTTCTCCACTTTTTGAATGTTGTTTAAGAATAGAAAAAATAATATCTTGTTTCCGCATACGAGCTAAATTTTCAAGTCCAATGCTTTCACCAAGAAAAATAAGTTTAGAAACTGATTTATTTTTTAATGCCGTAAGATTCATAATAATAAGTTTCTTAATCAATTTATAGAAAACCTTAAAAAATTTTTATATATAAGAAAAGGAATATATAAAAAGTAAAAGAAATTTAAAAAAATAAATATATATATAAATTAATTAAAAAATTTTCTATAAAAACAGAAAGTAATTCAACTATATTTATCTATTTAAATAAATAAAATGTTATAAATTATCAAAAAAATATATACTTTTTGATTTTATTTAAAATTTATACATTTTTTTGATTTAAATGATTATTTAAAAAATCAATTAAATCTACTTTTGATATTGCACCTATTTTACTGCCTATAATTTCAGAATTATAAAATAACAATAAGGAAGGAATACCTCTAATAAAATATTTCGGTGGTACATGACTATTTACATCAATATTCATTTTACATATAATAATTTTTCCCAAATATTGATCTGCAATTTCTTCTAAAATCGGAGCTAAAATTTTACATGGACCACACCAATTAGCCCAAAAATCTACTAATACATGTTTTTTAGATAACAATACAATTTCATTAAAATTTTTATCAAAAACTTCAATTACATTACTAATTTTCATATACCACCTGATCTCCAAAAATAAATCATTAAATAAAGAAAATAAAATATATTAAAGTTTTATTTAATAAAATTTTAAAATATTTTTTAAAAAACAAATTTTTACTATTTATTAAACCATACTACTGAAGATCTAGGAAGTTCTAATAAAAAACGACTAGGTTGTAAATTTTCTTTAATACCAAATTTTTTTTTTTTTTTGCAAAAACTTAAAAATAATTGTTGTCTTGCACGTGTAATACCAACATACATTAAACGACGTTCTTCAGAAACGTTATTATTTAAAATACTTTTTTGATGAGGCAAAGTTCCTTCTTCTAACCCTACTATATATACCACCAAAAATTCTAAACCTTTTGAAGCATGTAACGTCATTAATCGCAATTTATCAAATGTTTTATTTAAATGTTTTTTTTTAATATTTTGATGGAAATTTTGATCGGTTATTAAATGTAATAATCCATCACCTAACATTATAGGTTTCTCTGTATTTTTCTTATTTAAAATATTATTTAACCATTTTGAAAATATTTTTATATTTTTAATGGTTTTCATTAATAACATTGAATCCTTAATTTTTATATTTAACCAGCCAATATAATCAATTTTTTTAATTACCAAATCAAGAATTTTTTTAGATTTCCTAGGAACCAATAACATAATTTTTTTAATCCATGTAATAAAATTATGTAAAATTAAAATAGTATTTTTCTTGAAAAAACACATAATACGCTCATCTATACATGCATGAAATAAACTTATTTTAAATTTTTTTGCTAAAGTTTTTAATTTTATTAATGTAACTGAACCAATTTTTCGACGCGGCACATTAATAATACGCAAAAATGCTAAATCATCATAAGGATTAACAATGAGACGTAAATATGCTAATAAATCTTTAATTTCTGAATTATCAAAAAAAGAATTCCCTTCATGTATATAATATGGAATATTTCGATATATCAATTCAAATTCAAAAATCTTTGCTTGATAATTATTACGATATAAAATTACATAATCTTTAAATTTTTTTTTATAAAGATTTTTATGAATCTTAATATGATCAATAATCACTTTTGCTTCATGTATTTCATTTAGCGTTACAAAAATATGAATTTTTTGCCATACGCTAAAGTAGAAAATAATTTTTTTATTAAAAATATTAGAATTATTAGAAATTAGTTGATTTGCAGCTTTTAAAATACACCCAGAAGAACGATAATTTTGTTCCATTTTCACTACATTTAATTTAGGAAAATCATCTTTTAACAAATAAAAATTTTTTGGTCTTGCCCCTCTCCAAGAATAAATAGATTGATCATCATCACCAACCAACGTAAAATTTGGATCATTACCGCTTAAAACTTTAATCAATTCATATTGACTATGATTAGTATCTTGATATTCATCAACTAATAAATATTGAATTTTTTTTTTGCCAACGCGTTCTAACCAATAAATTATTTTTAATAACAATGTAGGTATAAAAATTAAATCATCAAAATCTAGTAAATTATGGGATGTTAAAAAATTTGTATATTTATTATATAAATAAAAAAACTTTTCATTTAATATTTTTTTTATATGCAAATGAACTGATTTCGGAGATAATAAAAGATTTTTCCATTCTTTAATTTGATTTAATAATACTTTTAATAAGTTAATATTATTATTTAAATCTATAGATGCTAAATCTTTCAATACACGCAATTGTTCATAATTATTTAATAAAGTTAAAGAAGAAGAAGAAGAAGAAGAAAAACCTAAAATTTTAATTTCCTTTCTAATGATTTTTAAGCCAAAAGCGTGAAATGTAAAAATGGATAATTTTTTTATTATATCGTTAGATAATACATGTAATAAACGCCATCGTATTTCATCAGCCGCTTTATTAGTAAAAGTTATAGTAATAATTTTAGCGGGATCATATTGATATATATTAATTAATTGAATAATTTTATTGATAATTACACTGGTTTTACCAGAACCGGCACCTGCTAATACTAAACAAGGGCCATGAATTAAATGAATAGCTTTTTTTTGTGCAATATTTAATTTCATAATATTTTTATAATTATAACCAAGAAATATAATTAAATAAAAAAAATTAATTTTTATATAAAAATATACGTATACCAACAACATATTAACTATATTAAAAATTTATAATTTATATCTGTTTCATTTTTTGCATATAAGATCGCAAGTGTTTACCAATTTTTTCAATTTTATGATTTTGAATATCATTGTTAAGCGATAATAATGTATTATTGTTAACATTAGAATCTATTATAGACTCCCCTAAATCACTACTTTTTAATGATGTCATAAATTTTCTTAATAAAGGGATCGCATTACTAGAAAACAAATAATTTCCATATTCTGCTGTATCTGAAATAACCATATTCATTTCATATAGTCTTTTTCGTGCAATTGTATTAGCAATTAAAGGTAATTCATGTAACGATTCATAATATGCAGATTCTTTTGTAATTCCTGTTTCTATCATAGTTTCAAAAGATAATTCGATTCCAGATTTTAACATAGCTATCATTAATGTACATTTTTCAAAATATTCTTGATCTTTAATAGTTCGATGGTCATATAAATGTGATTTTTCAAAATCAGAATCTTGCAATTCTTTTCTCCATGTATATAACTCAATATCATTATTTTTCCAATCTTTAATCATCTTTTCAGAAAATTGACCAGATATAATGTTATCCATATGGAGTCGATATAATGGTCGTAAAATTTTTTTTAACTCTAAAGACAATTCATGAACACGTATTTTAGCTGAACTTGATATACGATCTAGTAATAATGTGATACCACCTAGTTTCATAACTTCAGTTAATTTTTCCCATCCAAATTGCAATAATGTTACAGAATATTTAGTATCATAACCTTTACTAATTAAATGTTCATAACATACTAAAGAACAAGCTTGTAACATACCACATAAAATAGTTTGCTCACCCATTAAATCTGATTTAACTTCAGCAATAAACGAAGAATGTAAAACACCCGCTTTATGAGAACCTAATCCTACAGCCCAAGCTTTAGCAAATTCTAAACCTTTTGCGTCTGGATTGTTATCTTTATGTACAGCAATTAAAGCCGGAACACCAAAACCTTTTAGAAATTCTTGACGTACTTCTGTTCCAGGACATTTAGGGGCTACCATAATAACCGTAATATCTGAACGAATTTTTTCTCCCATTTCAACAATGTTAAAACCATGTGAATATCCTAAAATAGAATTTTTTTTCATTAATTTTTGTAACTTTTTTACTACAACAGAATGTTCTTTATCTGGAGTTAAATTAATAACAAAATCAGCGTTAGGAACTAATTTTTTATATGTATCTACTAAAAAATTATTTTTAATAGCATTTCTCCAAGAAAGAGATTTATTCTTTATAGATTCTTTTCGTAAAGCAAATGAAACAGATAAACCGGAATCCCGTAAGTTTAAACCTTGATTTAAACCTTGCGCACCACAACCAACAATAACTATATTTTTTTTATGTAATGCCTCTGTTTTTTTAAAAAATTCATTTTTATTTAATAAAAAACCAGTTCTTAATTCTTTTAATTGATTTCTAAAATTTAATGAATTGAAATAATTTTTCAAAATTTAAATCCTTATAGAAGATAATAAATATAAAATAAAGCACATTAATAATGTATTAAATATAAATATCTATATTAAAGTAAAGAAATAAACTATTTTTTATTTATTATATATTTTATTTAAATCACGAACAGCACCTTTATCAGCGCTTGTTGCTAACATACTATAAATTTTTAATGAATCAGAAATAACACGATGACGGTTTTTTGGCGTATATGCTTGTAATCCTCGATTTTCTTGTTCTAATGCTCTTTTTTTTAAAATATCTTTTGAAACATTTAAAGTAATACTACGTTTTTGAATATTAATAGAAATTAAATCACCATTTTCTACTAACGCTATCAATCCACGATTAGCTGCTTCTGGAGAAATATGTCCTATCGATATTCCAGATGTACCTCCTGAAAAACGACCATCAGTAATTAAAGCGCAAGATTTATCTAACCCTTTAGATTTTAAATATGTGGTAGGATATAACATTTCTTGCATCCCCGGACCCCCGCATGGTCCTTCATATCTAATAACTATAACATTTCCTGGTAATATATTATCATTTAAAATTGCTTGTATAGCATCATCTTGACTATCATAGACACATGCTTTACCTATAAAAACTAAGTTTTTTTTATAAATCCCGGCTGTTTTTACTATACAACCTTTATCTGCTATATTTCCGTATAATACTGCTAATCCACCATCATAACTATATGCATATTTATATGACCGTATACAACCAAATTGACGATCTATGTCTAAATTAGGCCATTTAAACGATTGAGAAAAAGGAAGAATAGTGCGTGTCCCACAAGGTCCCGCTAAAAATAGCGATTCTATATCTCTATTTTCAGTTTTTAAAATATCATATATTTTTAAAGTATCAGATAATGTTATACCTAAAATATTAAAGATTGAAGTATCAATCATTTTTTTATTATTTAATTCAGCTACAATAGCCATAATACCGCCAGCTCGATGTAAATCTTCTATATGATAGATATTTGAACTAGGAGATAATTTACATAAATGCGGTGTTTTACGAGATAATATATCAATATCTTGCATAGTAAAATCGACTTTAGCTTCATGTGCCATTGCTAAAAGATGAAGCACGGTATTAGTAGATCCTCCTATAGCTATATCTACTGTCATAGCATTTTTTAACGAACTTCTAGTTACTAAATTTCGAGGCAATAATTTAGAATTATTATTTTCATAATAATCTTTAGTATTTTTTACAATAATTTCTCCAACTTTTAAAAAAAGTTTTTTACGTTCTGTATGGGTAGCTAAAATTGTACCATTACCAGGTAAAGATAAACCAAAAACTTCTGTTAAACAATTCATAGAATTTGCAGTAAACATACCAGAACATGATCCACAAGTAGGACATGCTGATTCTTCGATATTATGCAATACATCATCAGATGTATTTTTATTTATACTATGCATTATTGCATCAACTAAGTCTACAGTCATAATTTTATTATCTAGTATTACCTTACCTGATTCCATAGGTCCACCAGATACGAAAGCAGTTGGAATATTTAATCTTAAAGAAGCTAATAACATACCGGGAGTAATTTTATCACAGTTAGAAATACATACCATCGCATCAACACAATGTGCATTAATCATATATTCTATTGAATCTGCAATTAATTCTCGAGAAGGCAGCGAATAAAGCATTCCAGAATGCCCCATGGCAATTCCATCATCTATCGCAATTGTATTAAATTCTTTTGCAATACCACCAAAATTTTTTATTTGATCAGAAACTAATTTTCCTAAATCACGTAAATGAATATGGCCGGGAACAAATTCAGTAAAAGAATTTACAACCGCAATAATTGGTTTCCCAAAATCTTCTTCTTTAACTCCGGTTGCTCTCCATAATGCCCGAGCACCTGCCATATTTCTTCCGTTAGTAGTTTTTGAAGAGCGATAGATAGGCATTTTTTAATACTCATATGTAAAAAAGATTTATGAAAACAAAAAGTTTTTCATAAAAAAATTTTTTATATTTTTATTAAATATAATATAAATTTTTATTTTTCAATGTTTAAAATTTATATTAATTAATTGAATTTTTAAAAATATATTGTGTAATTTATTTTTTTTTGAAAGGCAAATATGATAAGATTTTAAGAACATATTGTATTAAATATTATTTAATAGTTTTATAAATAAATACAGTACCTAAATTTAATATCAGATTTTTATCTATAACATATAATATACAACAGGGGTGGAGGGATTTGAACCCCCAACATTCGGTTTTGGAGACCGATGCTCTACCAAATTGAACTACACCCCTTAATATTTAGATATATTTTAAGAATATTATAATATTATTGTTTTTTTAAAAATATTATTATTAAAATAATTATACATGAGAGATAAAAAAAAAACAACCTTAACAAATTTTTATAAGTAATTTATAAAAAAATTTAAATATAATTTTATATATAAAATATTTTATCTATTAAAATATATAAACTTATTAAATATATTTTTATATTCTATAAAAATATTAAATTAAATATATAATTTTTATGGTCTTATCTTAATTATACTAAACGAGTGTATATATATAATATGACAAATAAACCGATTTATTTAGATTACGCAGCAACTACCCCATTAGACCCAAAAGTAGCAAAAAAAATGAAAAATTATTTTACTATTGATGGAAATTTTGGAAATGCAGCATCACGATCTCATCAATTTGGTTGGAATGCAGAAGAAGCAGTAGATATTGCAAGAAATGAAATTGCTACTTTAATTGGAGCAGATTCACGGGAAATTATTTTTACTTCCGGAGCAACTGAATCTAATAATTTAGCAATTAAAGGAATTTATGAATTTTATAAAAAAAAAAATAATCATATAATTACAAGTAAAATTGAACATAAATCCGTTTTAGATACTTGTAGATATTTAGAAAATGATGGTTGTCAAATAACATACTTAAGTCCTCAATCCAATGGTATAATAGATATTGAAGAAATAAAAAAAAATATTCTACCCACTACACTATTAATATCTATCATGCATGTTAATAATGAAACTGGAGTAATACAAGATATTAAATCAATTGGAAAATTATGTAAAAAAAAAGGAATATTTTTTCACGTTGATGCTACACAAAGTGTTGGAAAAATTCATATTAATTTAAAAAAATTAATGATTGATTTGTTATCTTGTTCTGCTCATAAAATATATGGACCTAAAGGTATAGGAATTTTATATGTACGACGTCAACCTCGAGTACGTTTAACAGCTCAAATACATGGCGGAGGTCATGAACGAGGCATGAGATCTGGAACATTAGCAGTGCATCAAATTGTTGGTTTTGGAAAAGCCTGTAAAATATTAACAAAAAAAATGAAAAAAGAGAATATCCAATATATTCAATTAAGAAATATGTTATGGAATGGTATTAAAAATATACCAGAAATTTATTTAAATAGTCCATTAAAATATATTACAAGCAATATTTTAAATGTTAGTTTTAATTTTATTGAGGGTGAATCATTAATAATGGCTTTAAAAAATTTAGCAATTTCTTCAGGATCTGCTTGTACATCAGCTAGTTTAGAAGCCTCTTATGTATTACGTGCAATGGGTGTCAAAGATGAATTGGCTCATAGTTCTATTCGTTTTTCTTTAGGTAGATTTACATCAATTAATGATATTCAACGTACAATAAAAAAATACATAAAGCAGTTAATAAATTACGAATTCTTTCTCCATTATGGGAAATGTTTGAAAAAGGTGTAAATTTAGATACAATTTTATGGAATCAATAGTTTTTTGGAGTAAAAATTATGACTTATAGTAAGAAGGTATTAGATCATTATGAAAATCCGCGAAATGTCGGATCTTTTTCTGATAATGAAAAAAATGTTGGAAGCAGTTTAGTAGGGGCACCTTCTTGTGGAGATGTTATGAAATTACAAATAAAAGTTAATTCTCAAAATAATATTATAGAAGATGCATGTTTCAAAACATATGGTTGTGGCTCTGCAATAGCATCTAGTTCATTAATAACAGAATGGGTAAAAGGAAAAACATTAAAAGAAGCAAAAAAAATAAAAAATTCAGAGATAGCAAAAGAACTGGAATTACCTCCTGTAAAAATACATTGCTCTATTTTAGCAGAAGATGCAATTAAAGCTGCTATTGCAGATTAATAAAAAAAATTAAAAAGCAAAAAAAAATTTAATTTTATAATTTTTATATATGTGCTGAAAAATTTATCGTTTATTTCAGCACTATTTTTTAAAAAGTATTATATTTTTTGATATATTAATAAAATATTTAGCTTTAAAAAAAATAAGGAATATTCATGGATTATTTTACTTTATTTCAAATACCAAAACAATTTCAAATAAATTTAGTAGTTTTAGAAAAAAATTTTTATTTATTACAAAAAAAATATCATCCAGATGTATATAAAAAAAAAAATCCTAGTGATAGTAATAATTGTAATTTTTTTTCTGCTAAAATAAATAAAGCATATAATATATTAAAAGATAAATTTAGTAGAGCAAAATATCTTTTAAAAATTTATAAAAATGAAAATAAAATAGTTAATAAAAACTATATTGTTACAAATAGTTTTTTAAATAAACAATTTAAATTGTATGAAATAATTGAAACGTTTAAAATAAAAAAAGAAAATATTAAAAATATTAATAATTTTATAAAAGCTATAGAAAATAAAATAAATTATTATTTTTTAAAAATTGCTCAAGAATTTCAATTAAAAAAAATAATTGAGGCTCAAAAAACATTACATTACTTATTTTTTAAAAAAAAATATTACTTAAAGTTCAAAAACTAAAGGATAATTATGTTAAATAAAAAAAAAATCTTATGTTATTGGGATAGATTTTGGAACATCTTATTGTTTAATATCATTTATAAAAAAATAAAAAACTATTTATTGTATCTGATAAAAAAAAACAGAAAATATTTTCCTTCTATTGTATCTTTTCAAAATCAATCTATTCAAGTAGGTTGGCATGCTAAAAAGAAAATGTTTCAAGATCCAATTAATATTATTTCTTCAATAAAAAGATTTATTGGACTTTCAAAAGATAATATATATAAAAAATATCCCATGTTGCCTTATTTAATTAAAGAAAATGATAAAAATCAAATAATATTTACAACTAAATTTGGAAAAATAAATATTTCTTTTATTATTAAAACTATTTTAAAATATCTACTTAAAAAAGCAAAAAAATTTAATAAAATTTTAATTAAAGGAGCAGTAATTACTGTTCCGGCATATTTTAATAGTATACAAAAAAATGAAATAAGAAAAGCAGCTCATGAAATTAATTTAAAAGTACTACGACTATTAAATGAACCAACAGCAGCTGCAATTGCATATGGATTAGAAAAAAAACAAAAAGGTATTTTTTGTGTATATGATTTAGGAGGAGGAACTTTTGATGTATCTATATTAAAAATATCTAAAGGGGTGTTTGAAGTTTTAGCTACTAATGGTCACTCTAGTTTAGGTGGAGATGATTTTGATATATTAATTGCTAATTTTATCTCTAAAAAAATAAATAATGTATGTAAACTAACAGAAATAGAATATAAAAATTTACTTATTAAATCAGAAAAAATAAAAATCACATTAAGTACAACAGAGAAAACAGAAATAATATTTTTAAATCAAAAAATTATATTGACTAGAAAAAATTTTAATATTTTAATTTATTCATTAGTTCAAAAAACCATAAAAATATTACAATCAGCTCTTTTAGATGCGAATATTAATGTTAAAAATATTAGTGAAATTATATTAGTAGGTGGATCAACTTATATTCCATTAATTCAAAATACCCTTGAAAAATTTTTTTCTAAAAAACCTTTATCATCAATTAATCCATCTGAAGTAGTAGTAAGAGGTGCAGGCTTACATGCATATTTTTTAAATGCTCAAAAAAAATATGATAATAGAAATCCAATTTTATTATTAGATGTCTTACCTATTTCTATAGGAATAGAATTAATGGGTGGATTTATGGAAAAAATGATTTTAAAAAACACTACCTTACCTATAGAAGTTAGTAAAATATTTACAAATTTTAAAAAAACCAAACAGGATTTTGTATTAATATTTTTCAGGGAGAAAAAAAAATATGTTAAAGATTGTCAATTATTAACTCAATTTAAAATAAAAGATTTACCTAAAAAAAATGCAGGAGAAATAAAAATTGTAATCACATTTCAAATTGACGTTGATGGTTTATTAAGTATTTTAGTAAGAAATGATAAACTCAATATTCAAAAAAATATAAAAATCGATTCTATTTATAGTAACAAAAATATTACTACAGTAAATTTTGAAAAATAATAAGCTTTTTAAGCTTATTTATTATTATTAATTTTAATTAATATATAATTTATATTTATTTTTAATAAATTTAAAAATATATTTAATATTAAAAAATTATTGGAGATTCATATTTATGCCTAATATATTTTTTTACCCTCAAAAATTTATACTTCCAAATGGATTATCTGTTATAGCTTCTTCAGGAAAATCTATTTTAGATGTTGCATTAGAAAATAATATTCCTATGGAACATGCTTGTGAAAAATCATGTGCTTGTTGTACGTGCCACTGTATTATTAGAAAAGGTTTTGAATCATTATCTAAATGTTTAGAAGCAGAAGAGGATCTTTTAGATAAAGCCTGGGGATTAGAAAAATATAGTCGTCTAGGATGTCAAGCAAGAATTGGAAAAGAAGATATTGACGTTGAAATTCCATTATATAGTGTTCATTATATAAATGAAATGAAAAAATAATTATAGATATAATTATTTTTTATTATAGTAAGGATTATAGCTATTTTTAAAAAATAATCGGATGGGTGTACTAGGTATTTGCAATGCTTTTTGTAAAAAATTTATTAAATATTTTTTATAAGAACGAGTTAAAAATTGAGTTTGTGTTCCATGAATAATAATAAGAAATGGATTTTTTCCACCTAAATGAGCATATTTTAAACGAATTGCTTTTCCTGTAACACCCATCGGTATAGGATGTTTTTTTATTGCTAAATTAATTAATTTCGTTAAATATGATGCAGAAAAATTTCTTATAGATTGATAGTAAACTTCGTTAGCAATTTTAAAAAATCTTTTAAACCAGTATTCAATAAAGAAGAAACAAAAAATTTTATTATTTTTAATAAAATGTAAACGCTGTAAAATTTCTTCTTTTACTTTTTTTCGATTTATTTTCTTTATTAAATCCCATTTATTAATAATAACATAAAATGACTTACCTTTTTTATATACAGTATTTAATATAAATAAATCTTGTGAACAAACGTATAATGATGCATCTAAGACTACGATAGTAATATGACTAATTTTGATTTCGTTCATAACTTTAAGCATAGAAATATGCTCAAGAAGATTATTTTTTTTTGTTTTTCTTCGTAAACCTTCAGTATCTGTTAAAATATAACTTTTATCTTTATGTTTTATAATAGAACGAATAATGCCTCGAGTAGTATTTTCTTTATGATGAACAATCATGCGATTTTTTTTTAAAATTCTATTAATTAAACTTGATTTTCCAACGTTTGATTTTCCAGTAATACAAATTTTAATATCTATATCATCTATTGTATTTAATATATTTTTCGAAATTTTATTATTTTTTTTCTTTTTTTCAATTTCTAATTGTTTAAAATTTAAAGATTTTTTATAAGTTTTATAAAAATTCTTTAAAAAATCATGAATCCCCGTACGATGCATAACAGATATTTTATATATTTCATATATTCCTAAGTCATAAAAATCTAGTAAATTATTAAAATTTTTTAATAAATCTACTTTATTGATTAATAAAAATATTTTTTTGTTTTCTAATCGTATTTTTTCTAAAATAAAATATTCAGTATTAGTTAAACCTACTTGTATATCTACCATAAAAAAAATAAATGTTGACTTTCGGATTGCCAATATAGTTTGAGAATATATTTGAAAATATAAGTTATTAGATTTTTTGTATTTTGGATCTAAAATTTCAATTCCAGCTGTATCAATTAAAAAAATTTTTTTGTTTATATAGAAAAAATTATAATTTCTATCTCTTGTTGTGCCTGGTATAGAATTTACTAAAGCAATATTAGAATCTGTTAAAAAATTAAAGAAACTAGATTTTCCGACATTTGTACGTCCTATTAAAGTAATAATGGGTGTCATATATATTGCTCGTTAAAATTAATAATATATTTTTTTAAAATCAAAAAGACTAATAAAGATATTGATATTCATTTAATATTTTTTTCCAAAATTCTTGATTAATTGAATCTTGCATATTTTTTGCTAAAATTATTTTATTTTGTTTAAGATATAGAATTGATATTCTTAACTTTATGAGATCAACTAAAATTTCATCTTTAGTAAAAGTTAATAGATTAAACAAAATTTTTAATGCATAAGGATATTTTTTTTGGGAATCATATAATTTAGCTAAATTTAATCCAATTAACGTTCCATATATGTTTTTGTTTTTTTTAAAAAAATTTTTCATATTTATTAAAGAATTAAATTTATTAGTTTTAATTTTATTAAATATATTTTTAAAACTTTCTATTAATTGAGAATTTTTTTTATATACATAAAATTTATACATCATAATTGAAACAATTATAATAAACAAAAAAATAATAAAATAAACAATTGTATTTGCTTTTTTTATATATAAAAAAAATTTTTCTTTGAAATTTTTATACATTTTTAATAATCTTATTTTAAAAAAAACCTATTTTATTTTTAATTCAAAAAATAATTTTTATTTTAGAAATTATTCTTTAATATTTAAAGAATTAATAATTTAACATAATTATTAAAAAAAACCAAATATTTTTTTAAATTTTATTTTATTAAGAATTTAATAAAAATATTTATAAATTTTATTCCCCATGTTATACATATTTTATCCACAAAAAAAAACATAAAAAAAACTTTATGTATCAATTATATAATAGAGTTATCCACAAAATATATGCTTCTTAATAACAATTATATATATTTTTTTTTTATGTTTTAAAAAGAAGTATACTTATTTAAAGTAATATATCTGTATTTAAATAAGTATATATATTTATTGTCTATAAGAAGAATAAGAAGTAGAATAGGGAAGTTGGGGCTAGGAGATAGAGTAGGGAGCCAGGAAAGAAGACAGAATGAGGAAAGCATAAGAAAAGGACGGGGTTAGGGATAGAACATTTCAAAATTTCGATTAATAAAAGAACAAGTTTGGGTTAAGATGGGTAGTATTTAAAGAGGTGGAAAAAAAAAC